>JAGOVZ010000057.1 GCA_018060485.1 Ottowia sp.
CCTTCGTAGTGGTGCACGCGGCCGCGCAGTTTGCCGATGGGTTCGGTGGTTTGCAGCAGCGACTGCACGGCAAAGCGGCCCATGGCGAGGATGATCTTCGGTTGCACCAGCGCCACCTGGCGGCGCAGGTAGGGCTCGCACTGCGCGATCTCGTCGGGTTGCGGGTTGCGGTTGCCGGGCGGGCGGCACTTGAGCACGTTGGCGATGTAGACGCCTTGTTTTGAGTCTTTTGGGCCGTCGGCCCTTACTGAATCACCGCCAGCAGCTACTGAATTCATAGTGTCACCCACCTGCCGCGAGAGGCCGATGGCGGCCAGCATGTTGTCGAGCAACTTGCCAGCCTGGCCGACGAAGGGCTGGCCTTGGCAGTCCTCGTTTTCGCCTGGCGCTTCGCCGATCACCATCCAGTCGGCGGTGCGGCTGCCAACGCCGAACACGGTTTGCGTGCGGCCGGCGCACAGGCCGCAGGCGCGGCAGGCGGCGACGGTGGCTTCGAGCTGCGGCCAGTCCATGTCGGCCACGCCTTCGGGGCGCGGGCCGAGCGCGGTGGGCACGGGGGCTGCCGGCGCGGTCGGCAGCGGCGCGGCAATGGCGCGCACGGGTGGCCGCACGATGGGCGCTTCGGCGGGGGTCTGCAGGCGTGCTGTCGGCGTCGGCTTTGAATCAAATTCGGCGCCAGCGCTTGTCTCACCTGCGCGAGCAGCTTCTTTTTCAGGAGCAATGCCCGCCACGCGCGGCGCGCTGGGCGCCCACAGCTTGATGCCCATCTCGGCCAGCATGGCGCGCTGGCGCTCGTCCAATGCCAGGCTCATGCGCCGTCCGCCAGCCGCAGGTTCATGACCACGGCGTCTTCGCGCAGGCCGTGGCCGGCGGGGTAATAGGCCTTGCGCAAGCCGACGCGGGCAAAGCCGCGCTTGAGGTAGATCTGCTGCGCGCGCGCGTTGCTGGCGCGCACTTCCAGCCACAGCCACTGCGCGCCCTGCGCGCGCGACCACAGCACCAGCGCGTCGAGCAGCACCAGCGCCCAGCCCTGGCGCTGGTGCGCCGGCGCGACGGTGATGTTGAGCAAATGCACTTCCTCAAAGCCGCGCATGGCGACGAAGTAGCCGATCAGCTCGTCGCCGCCCAGCAGGCACAGCGCGTGGTGGCCGGCGGCCAGCGTATCGGTGAAGTTGCCACGCGTCCACGGGTGGCTGTACACGCTTTGCTCGACGGCGAGCACGGCCGGCAGCCGCTCGGGCGTCATTGGCTCCAGATGTGCCTCGACGGCGCTGGAGGGGGCGGGCTTCAGGACGGCGCTCATGGGGTGGATGGGGTCAGCGGGCCAGGCCGGCGGCGCTGCGTTCGGCGGTGGTCTGCGCCACTTTATCGCGGATGTAGAGCGGCAGCGCCTGCTCGGCCGGCACGGCGGCGCCGGCGGCGAGCAGCGCGGGCGCCAGGTTGAGCAGGGCGTCGGCGCTGGGCAGCGCGGCGATGCGCGGCAGCGCCTGCAGCGCGGCGGGCAGGCGATCGGCGTAGGCGGCAAACGCGTTGCCGGCCAGCACGGCGCCCGCACCGGGCGTGGGCACGGCTTCGGGCGCCAGCACGGCGATGTCGCTCAAAGGCCGCCAGCCGGCCGCGTCGCGCCACGCGTATTCGGCGGCGTAGACCTCGTTCATGCGCGCGTCGAGCAGCGCCAGCACGTGCGTGGCACCATGCGCGCTGCGCGCGGCTTCGGCCACGGCCAGCAGCGTATCGATGGGCAGCACCGGCACGCCCGCGCCCCAGGCCAGCCCCTGCGCCACCGAGCAGGCGGTGCGCAGGCCGGTGAACGAGCCCGGCCCGCGCCCGAAGGCGATGGCGCGCAAATCACTCAGCGACAGACCGCCCTGCGCCAGCAAGGCCTGCACGGCGGGGATCAAGCTGGCCGACGCCTGCGCGCCGCCCGCGCCGGTGTGGGCAAAGCGCTGGCCATCGGCGCGCTGCACCGCCACCGACAGCTGATCGGTGCTGGTGTCGAGCGCAAGCAGGTTCAGGTCGACGTGCGTCATGATTGCTTTGGGGCGCCAGCGCTTGCTGGACAAGCGCGAGCAGCTATCAAATCAGTAGTTTTCTGCCGCGCCGCGCGCACGCCAAACAAAATGCCGGCGGTGACGAGGGCCAGACCCGCCAGCAGGTTCCAGCCCAGCGGCTCGCCCAGCAGCAGCACCGCGCCCAGCGCCGACAGGCCGGGCACCAGCGCCGTGATCATGGTCGATTTGACCGGCCCGAAGGCGCGCACCATCTGCACGAAGGTGATGCCCGAAATCACCACCGAGCCCACGCCCTGGAACAGCGCCTGAAACGCGATCTCGCCCCATGGTGCGCTGGCCAGATGCGTCGGCAGCACGCCGCTGGCCGTGAGCAGCGCGAACAGCGGCACGTAGGTGCAAAACGCAAACGCCGTGATGGCGATGGTGGCGCGCACCGCCTCGAGCCCGAACTTGCGCGCCAGCACGCTGTAGACCGACCAGCAAAACGCCGCGCTCATGAAGATCACATCGCCCTTCCACACGCTGCCGCCGTTGAACGCCTGCAGCAGGCTTGCGCCGCCCACCACCAGATCGCCCACCACGATGCAGGCCAGCCCCAGCGCGCGTGCCGGCGTGATGGGGTCGCGCAGCACCAGCGCGGCCAGCAGCGCCGTCCACAGCGGCAGGCTGCCCGGCATCAGCACCGAGGCGTGCGCCGCCGGCGCGTAGAAAAAACCCGCGTAGCACAGCACCGCGTAGATGAAGCCGCCGAAAAAGCCCGCCAGCACCGTCTGGCGCAGCGGCAGCGGCGACAGGCCCAGCAGCGAAGACGACGCCGTATCGCGCCGGCCGCGCGTCAGCCACCAGCCCCAGGGCAGCAGCACCGCGCTGGCGCCCAGCACGCGCAGCAAGCCGATGTCGAACGGCAGCAGCGTGCGCCCGGCCGACGCACGGCCGATGACGATGAACCCGGTCCAGATGGCCACCGTGATCACGGCCGCCGCGATGCCGGTCGCACGGGGAGAAAGACGCATGAGGGGATTATCGGCTGCCCCTCGTCCCGGCATCCGCGCGCGTGGCCGCGCCGAGCCGTGACAAAGTCCGGGCACGCGCCACGGCCGGCCGGCCCGCGGCCGCCGCGCCCCTACGCACGCCGCTAGACTCGCGGACGTGATGTGCTGCCGTTTTGCCCTCCGCCAACTGATTCCTGCCTTGTTCGGTGCCTTGACAGCGTCCAGCGCCTGGTCGCAGCCCACGCTGCCGCCCGAGATCGCCCAGGCGCTCGCCAAGGCCGGCGTGCCGACCAGCGCCGTGGCGATGGTGGTGGCGCCGCTGCCGCCGCCACCCGGCACCGTCACGCGCGTGCCCGAGCCGGTCAACCCGAGTGGCGAGCGCAACGCCGCGCCTGCGGCCGCCAGCATGGCGCTGCCGCCGCCGCGCCTGTCGTGGCAGCCCGACGTGCCGATGAACCCCGCATCGGTGATGAAGCTGGTGACCACCTACGCCGGTGTCGACCAGCTCGGCCCCGGCCATTTCTGGCGCACGCGCGTGTACACACAGGGCTACGTCAAGGACGGCGTGCTGAATGGCAACCTCCTGATTCAGGGCAGCGGCGACCCCAAGCTGGTGGTCGAACGGCTGCAGGAGCTGATGCGCGCCATCCAGGACAAGGGCGTGCGCCAGATCAACGGCGACATCCTGCTCGACAACACCATCTTCCGCCTGCCCGCGCACGACGCCGCCGCCTTTGACGACGACCCGCTGCGGCCCTACAACGTCGGGCCGGACGGGCTGCTGCTCAACTTCAAGGCGCTGGTCTTCAAGTTCATCCCCGACCCGGCCAATCACCGCGTGCTGGTGCAAAGCGAGCCGCCAATGGCCGGCGTGGCCATTCCCACCGAAGTGCCCGCGGTGGGCGGCGCCTGCGGCAACTGGCGTGGGCGGCTGGCGGCCGATTTCACCGACCCCAACCGCGTCAGCTTCTCGGGCCGCTACCCGACGAGTTGCGGCGAGCAGAACTGGAGCATCGCCTACGTCGAGCCCGCCAGCTACGCGCCGCGCGTGATCGAGGCGATGTGGCGCGGCGCCGGCGGCGCGTTGAGCGGCCAGGTCAAGTGGGCCGACCGCCCGGCCACCGGCCAGCCGCTGGTGACGGGTTTTTCGCTGCCGCTGGCCGACATCATTGCGGACATCAACAAGTTCTCGAACAACGTGATGGCGCAGCAGCTGTTTCTGACCCTGTCGGCGCGCGACGGCCGCGCCAGCCTGGCCGAATCGCAAAACACGCTGCGCCGCTGGTGGCGCGACCGCTTCGGCCTGCGCACCACGCCCGTCGTCGAAAACGGCTCGGGCCTGTCGCGCAACGAGCGCATCACGGCGGCGTCACTGGCGGCGCTGCTTCAACAAGCGGCCGGCCACCCGAATGGCGCGGTGTTCGAGCATTCGCTGTCGATTGCCGGCGTGGACGGCACCACGCGCCGCATGGCCGCGCGCAGCCCCTCGTCGGCCGCCATCGGCAACGCGCGGCTGAAAACCGGCACCTTGCGCGACGTGACGGCGATTGCCGGCTACGCCTACGGCCTGTCGGGCCGCAACTACGCGGTGGTCGGCATCATCAACCACCCCAACGCCGGCGCGGCACGGCCGGCGCTGGATCGGCTGGTGGAATGGGCGGTGCGAGACGCGCCGTGAGAAAACCTTGACGTCGCTGCGCTCCATGACAAATGACAGGGGTGCCGCGCCGAATGGTGCGCTCAGTCATTTGTCATGCGCCGCAGGCGCAGTCATTTGTCATCGGTCACTCTAGATCTGAATTTTTGATCAAATCAGGCTCTTGCCCTTGCTTAACAAGCGCGAGCAGCTCTTGTTTTTATAGTCCTAGATCAATGCTGCCAACGCTTCACCCATCTCCGTGGTGGACGCCTTGCCCCCCAGATCCGGCGTGCGCGGCCCTTTCGCCAGCACCTGCTCGATGGCTTTCAGCATGGCGTCGTGCGCGGCCTGCTCGCCCAGAAACTGCAGCATCATCGCGGCCGACCAGATCATGGCCACCGGGTTGGCAATGCCTTGGCCGAAGATGTCGGGCGCGCTGCCGTGCACCGGCTCGAACAGGCTCGGGAACTTGCGCTCCGGGTTCAGGTTGGCCGAGGGCGCCAGGCCGATGGTGCCGGTGCACGCCGGCCCCAGGTCGCTCAGGATGTCGCCGAACAGGTTGCTCGCCACCACGACGTCGAAGCGCTGCGGCTGCAGCACGAAGCGCGCGGTGAGGATGTCGATGTGGTGCTTCTCGACCGCGATGTGCGGGTAGCTTTGATGCACCGCGTCGGCGCGGCCGTCCCACCACGGCATGCTGATGGCGATGCCGTTGCTCTTGGTCGCCACGTCGAGCTTTTGGCGCGGGCGCGCGGCGGCCTGCTCGAAGGCGAACTTCAGCACGCGGTCGGCGCCAAAGCGGCTCATCACGGTCTCTTGCACGACGATCTCGCGCTCGGTGCCGGCGTACATCACGCCGCCGAGGTTGGTGTATTCGCCTTCGGTGTTCTCGCGCACGACGAGGAAGTCGATCTCGCCCGGTTTGCGCCCCGCCAGCGGACACGGCACGCCCTCGAACAGGCGCACCGGGCGCAGGTTGATGTACTGGTCGAACTCGCGCCGAAACTTCAGCAGACTGCCCCACAGCGAAATGTGATCGGGCACCGTGGCCGGCCAGCCAACGGCGCCGAACAGGATGGCATCCTGCGTCTCCAGCTGGGCCTTCCAGTCGTCGGGCATCATTTGTCCCGTCTTGGCGTAGTGGTCGCAACTGGCCCAGGTGATGGGGGTCAGATCCAGCTTGAAGTCGAATTTGCCTTCAGCCGCTCGCAGCGCGCGCAGCGCCTCAGGCATGACTTCCTGGCCAATGCCGTCGCCCGGGATGACGGCAATGCGGTGGGTGCGGGGCGATGTGTTCATGCCGGCAAGCATAGCGCCGCTTGGGTAATCCCTAACCCGCCCGCGCGCCGCACTGCCTACGATGGCCGATTCACACCCGAGGAGTCATTCACGTGCACATCAAGCCCTCTCTCAACTGGAAGCTGTCCGCCCTGGCGGTGGCCGTGGCGCTGTCCGCCTGCGGCGGTGGCGACGACGACAAGAACCCGCTCGGCATCAACGCCGTCAAGGTGATTGGTGATTCACTCAGCGACGGCGGCACCTTCTCCGGCATTCCGGGCGGCGCGCGCATTGCCAGCGTGCAGGGCTCGTCCGACGAGCCTAACGTGTTGTGGGTCGAGCGCGTGGCCAAGGCGTACGAGCTGGCGCCGCTGTGCCCGGTCTACAAGTTCAACGGCACCACGTTTGCGGCCAACACGCAGGCCGGTTGCACCAACTTCGCCATCGGCGGCGCGCGCATCAACAACCCGGCGGCCAGCGGTGGCGCGGCGGCGCCGCTGTCGATCGGCAAGCAGCTGACAGATGCCGCCGCCAAGGGCTGGGGCGCCAAGGATCTGGTGCTGGTCGATGGCGGCGGCAACGATGCAGCGGATGTGGTGGGTGCCTACCTGGGCGCATCGGCCGATCAGGGCGCCGCCTACCAGGCGCTGCTGCTCACGCTGATTCCGGCCACCACGCTGCAAACCGTGCTGGCCGGCGCCAACGGCCCCGAAAACGCCGGTGGCCTGTACATGCAGGCGCTGGCCGACAACTTTGCCGGCACCATCAAGGCGCAGGCGCTGGACAAGGGCGCCAAGCAGGTGGTGGTGGCCAACATTCCCACCATCACCTACACGCCGCGCTTCCAGGCCGTGCTGGACCAGATTGGCGCTTCGGCGGCCGGCCCCGCGGGCCGCGCGCAGGCCGAAGCGCTGTTCAAGGGCTGGGTCAACGCCTTCAACCAGCGTCTGGCGGCCAATTTCAGCGGTGAGTCGCGCGTCAAGGTGGTGGATTTGGCGACGCGCTTCACCGACCAGGTGCTGAACCCCGCCAAGTACAACCTGACCAACGTCACGCTGCCGGTGTGCGGCGCAGCTTGGGTCACGGTGGTGCCGCAGCGCAGCTTTGCCGAATGCACGGCCAGCGCGCTGTCGGCCACCACGCCGCCGCCCGGTGCGCCCAGCGGCAGCGGCTGGTGGCAGCGCTACCTGTTTGCCGACGGTTTTCACCCCACGCCGTACGGCCACCAGTTGTTCGCCAACCAAGTGCTGGACCTGCTGGACGACGCCGACTGGCATTGACGCCTGCGCGCGCGCCATAAAAAAAGCGGCCCGCGGGCCGCTTTTTCGGTTGGAGCCGTAGACGATCACCAGCGGTTCTTGAATTTGTAGTACACGCTTTCGGAATACCGATCGGAGCCGAAGCGGCGCGAGGCCTCGGGCGTCAGGTACAGGCCATCGGCATACAGCCACTTGTTGTAGTCGGCCCCTGCCACCAGCGTCGACGTGTTGCAGGTGGTGGCATCGGGCGTGGTGCACACCGCGTCGCGGCCGTTGTCGAACTGGTAGTTCTCGGGCTTGTTGTACATCAGGTTGTGCAGCAGGGCGGGGTCGACGAACAGCACGTTCTTGCCCAGGTTGACGATTTCGAGCTGCACGCCGGTGTTGAAATCCACCGACAGGTCGGTCAGTGCGCTTTTCTGATTCTGCCCTGCCGCCCACGGCGTGTTGCCCAGGTTGTACACGCCCACCACCAACACATGCGCGGCGCCGGCGTCCACCAGGCGCTTGATCTGCTCGCCAAGGGCCTTGCCGGCGGCCTGTACATCTTTCTTGGTCTGGTCGGTAAAGCCAGTGGCGCCGACGGCAGCCACCACGTCGGCGATGCCGCCGCCCACGACCACCACGTCGTCGTTGGCGTTGAAGGTGGTGCGCGCCAGCACGGCGTCGATCTGCGCCGTCACGCTGGGGGCGCCGCCCGCGTCGGCCGCCGCCACGCGCGCCCCGCCCTGGGCATAGCCCCAGCCGCCGCTGTTGGCCGATGTGATGGTCTGCTGGTAATGCGCCGCCAGGTCTTGCACCCAGATGTTGCTGCCGTCGTTGACGGTGTAGCGGTAGCCGGCCTGGCCGACGTCCATGAAGCCATCGCCGACGGTGATGAAGCGTTTGGGCGTCAGGTCCGACACGACCGAGCCGCTGCCGCAGGCGGCCAGCAGGGCCACGGCGCTGGCGCCGATCAGGGTGCGCGCAGCGCGGCCAATCCAGGATGCGTTCATGATGAAAAACTTCTCCAAAGCAGGACCACGTAGTTTAACGACGCCGGCCGGCGCGTGGCGCGCGGCGCGTCAGGCCGAGGCGGCGGCGCGCTGCAGGCGGTCGCGCACGCCGTCCCAGGTCGGCTCGGGCGGCGGCGCCTCGACCCAGATGAGCTTGACGCCCGCATCGTCAAAGCCGCGCAGCACGGCAAACAGCTGCTGTGCGACGGTGGCGGCATCATCCGGCATGCGGCGCAGCAGCAGCGCGCGGCTGGCCGAGCGCAGCGGCGCGCGCGCCCAGACGGCGATGTTTTTCGCGTCGGCGCCCAACATGTCGAGCGCGGCACGCAGCTCGCGCGCATCCATCAGGCGCAGCTTGGCGCGCGGTGCGTAATGGGCCAAAAGCGTGCCTGGCGCTTGTGGATCGGGCGCGAGCAGCTCTTCTTTGGATAGCAGGTGTTGACCCGCCACGCGCTCGATGTCGGCCCGCGCGAGCTGCCCCGGGCGCAGCAGCACCGGCGCGCCGCGCGTGCAATCAACGATGGTCGATTCGATGCCCACCGCGCACGGCCCGCCATCGAGCACCAGCAGTTCGTCGCCAAATTCCTGCGCCACGTGCTGCGCCGTGGTCGGGCTGATGCGGCCAAAGCGGTTGGCGCTGGGCGCCGCCAGCCCGCGCACGCCGCGCGCGGCGCAGGCCGCCAACAGCGCTTGCGCCACCGGGTGCGCCGGGCAACGCAAACCGATGGTGGCGTGCCCGCCCGCCGCCGCCTCGGCCACGCCCGCGCGGCGCGGCAGGATCAGCGTCAGCGGGCCGGGCCAGAAGGCGTCGATCAGCTTTTGCGCAAAAACCGGCACCTGATCCGCAAAGTCGCTCACTTGCGCCGCACTGGCCACGTGCACGATCAGCGGGTGATCGGCCGGGCGCCCCTTGGCGGCAAAGATGCCGCGCACCGCCGCGTCGCTGCCGGCGTCTGCCGCCAGGCCGTAGACGGTTTCGGTCGGCAGGCCGATCAAATGGCCGGCGGCCAGCGCATCGGCGGCGCGGGCGATGGATTCGGGCGCGTTGCCATCCAGCACCATCTCAAAACGCCTCAATCCCCAGCAACGCCGCCGCGCGCAGCGCACGCTCGCGCACGCTCGCGGCATCGGGCCCGGTGAAAGTCAGGTGCCCCATCTTGCGCCCCGGCCGCGCTTCGGTCTTGCCGTACAGGTGCAGATGCGCGCCGGGCAGCGCCAGCACGTCGGCCCACGGCAGTGGGCGCGGGGCGCCCGCAGCGTCAAACCACAGATCGCCCAGCAGGTTGAGCATGATGGCGGCGCTGTGCTGGCGCGGCGGCGGCAGGGGCAGGCCGGCCAACGTGCGCACCTGCAGATCGAACTGCGAGGCGTCGCACGCATCGACCGTGTAGTGGCCGCTGTTGTGCGGGCGCGGCGCCATTTCGTTGACGATCAGGCGGCCGTCCTGCAGCACGAAGTATTCGACGCACAGCACGCCGACGTAGCTCAACTCGTTTGCTATATCAATCGTAGCTGCTTGCGCTTGTCTGGCCAGCGCTGGCGGCACATTTCCTTCATAAACCTCGGTCACGGCGAGGATGCCGCCGCGGTGCAGGTTGCGCTGCACCGGCAGGCTGACGACCTGGCCGTCGCGCCCGCGCGCGACGATGACCGAGCATTCAAAGGCCAGCGGCAGCAGTTGCTCCAGCACGCAGGCGACGCCGCCCATGCCGTGCCACGCGGCGGCCAGTTCGTCGCGGGTGGCGACGCGCGCCTGGCCCTTGCCGTCGTAGCCCATGCGCGCGGTTTTCAGGATGCCGGGCAGCAGGGCGTCGGGCACGGCGCTCAAGTCGACCTCGGTCTCAATCACTGCATACGGCGCCGGCGCCACGCCGCCAGGCCCGGAGGGCGCCTGCTCGGCGCGTGCGGCGCAGCGGGCGAAGTGCGCCTTCTCGCGCACGCGATCCTGCGCGATGGCGACGCATTCGGCCGGCGGCGCCACCGGGCGGGTGCGCGCCAGTTCGGCCAGCGATTCGGCCGGCACGTTCTCGAACTCGGTGGTGATGGCCTGCGCGCGCGCGGCCAGCTCGCGCAGGCCGTCCGGGTCGCGGTAGCCGGCCTCGATGAAGTGGTGGCTGATGCGCCCGGCCGGGCTGTGGCGGTCGGGGTCGAGCACCACCGTTTCGTAGCCCAGCGACTGCGCGGCGTGCACGAACATGCGCCCCAGCTGGCCGCCGCCCAGCACGCCCAGCATGGTCGGGCGGCCGTCGGTCAGGCTGTTGGGCAGCAGGGGCAGGGTCATGGTGTTCAGGGGTCAAATCGGCCACTGGCGCTTGTCTACCAAGCGCCAGCAGCTATCAAATCAGAAGTATTCAATCATGCCACGGGCGGCAGCGCCATGGCGCGGGCGGCGGCGGTTTGCTCGGCGCGGAACTGCGCCAGCCGCTCGCGCAGCGCCGCATCGTCACCCGCCAGCATCGCCACCGCGAACAGCGCCGCGTTGGCCGCGCCGGCCGCGCCGATGGCAAACGTGGCGACCGGCACGCCCTTGGGCATCTGCACGATGCTGTGCAGCGAATCAACACCCAGCAAATGCCGAGACGCCACCGGCACGCCCAGCACCGGCACCAGCGTCTTGGCCGCCAGCATGCCCGGCAGGTGCGCCGCGCCGCCGGCACCGGCGATGATGGCTTTCAGCCCGCGCGCTGCAGCGCCTTCGGCGTAGGCGAACATGTCGTCCGGCATGCGGTGCGCAGACACCACGCGCGCCTCGTGCGGCACGCCGAACTGCTCAAGGATCTGGACGGCGTGCTGCATGGTGTCCCAGTCGCTGCTGGAACCCATGACCACCCCCACGCTGGGATTCGTCATGCGGCTTCTTGCACAATGGTTGTTGGTTTGCCCGATTTTGCCCTCAGATACACACCATGATCGACATCACCCTGCAAAACTTCGAAGCCGACGTGCTTCAGGCCTCCACGCGCGCGCCCGTGCTGCTCGACGTGTGGGCCGAATGGTGCGGCCCGTGCAAGCAGCTCGGGCCGGTGCTGGAGCAGCTCGAGGCCGAATACGCCGGCCGCTTCACCCTGGCCAAGCTCGATGCCGACAAGGTGCCCGAAATCGCCGGCCAGCTGTCGCAGATGCTGGGCACGCGCAGCATCCCGCTGTGCGTGCTGTTTGCGGGCGGTCAGCCGGTCGATGCCTTTGTCGGCGCGCAAACGCCGGCGCAGATTCGCCAGTTCCTCGACAAGCATGTGCCGACTGAAGGCGCGCTGGCCGCCGAAGAAGAAGTGAGCGAGGCCGAGGCGCTGATCGCCGCCGGCGACACGCAAGCCGCCCTCACCAAGCTGGCCGACGCGCTGGCCGCCGACCCCGGCAACGACGACGCGCGCGCCGACTACGTGCGGCTGCTGATCGCCACCGGCGGCTACGAAGAAGCCGCGGCCGCGCTGGAAGAGCCGCTGTCGCGCGAGCCGCGCCCGCTGCGCTTCGACGCCCTGCGCCGCTGGCTGGACGCGATGGAATTCGTCGAGAAAAGCGAGCGCGGCAACTGGCCGCTGCCGCAGTTTGACGAAGAGATTGCCAAGAACAAGCGCGACTTCGACACCCGCTACCAGAAGGCGCAGGTGCTTATGGCCGAAGGGCAGTGGCCGCAGGCGATGGACGAGCTGCTCGAAATCATCATGCGCGACCGCAAGTGGAACGACGAGGCCGCGCGCAAGACCTACGTCGCCATCCTCGAGCTGCTGACCCCGCCACCGACCAAGGCTGGCGCAGGCGCCGACGGCAAGAGCGCTGGCGGCATCGAGCTGACCGGCAAGGCAGCCAAGCAGGAAGACCCGCAGGCCGAGCTGCTGTCGAGTTACCGGCGCAAGCTGTCGATGGCCTTGAACTAAAGGTTTTTCAGGCGCCAGCGCTTGTCAGACAAGCGCGAGTCGCTCTTTTTATTGAAGCACCTGAGTCAGTGCCAAATATTCGGGCACCGGCACCTCTTCGGCGCGCCGCTGCACATCGAAGTCACCAGAAAACCCGCGCGCCTCCAGCCACTTGCCCAGCGAATGGCGCAGCAGCTTGCGGCGCTGGCTGAAGGCGACTTGCACGACTTCGGACAGCAGCGCGGGATCGACCGGCACGAAGTCGGCGCGCGGGATCATGCGCACCACGGCCGAGTCGACGCGCGGTGGCGGGTCGAAGGACTCGGGTGGCACGAAGAGCACATTTTCCATCGCGTAGCGCCACTGCAGCATGACCGACAGGCGGCCGTAATCGCTGGTGGCGGGCGGCGCCACCATGCGGTCGATGACTTCCTTTTGCAGCATGAAGTGCTGGTCTTCAATGTGCGCGGCAAAGGGCAGCAGGTGAAACAGGATCGGGGTGGAGATGTTGTAGGGCAGGTTGCCCACGACTCTCAAAGCCCCCACACTCCCCGCTGCGCGTGGTTCGCTGCCCCCCGAGGGGGCCGCGCCTTGCTTGGAGCTGCCCTGCGCTGCAGCGAATTTTGTAGCTGCCAGCGCTTGCTGGAGCTGCGCAAAGTCCACTTTCAGTACATCGGATTCGATGACATCCAACTGCGGATGCGCACGCAGCCGCCCGGCCAGGTCGCGGTCGAGTTCGATCACCGTGAGGCGG
>JAGOVZ010000235.1 GCA_018060485.1 Ottowia sp.
CGCCACCGTGCTGCTGGCCCAGCCCATGGATGCCAGCGGCAAGAACGCCGCCGAAGCCGCGCAGGCGGTGGGCGAAGCCAAGCCGCAATCTGTCGTGCTGCTGGTCGCCGGCCCCGGCGTGGTGCCAGCCATCCGCGCGCTGCGCCGCAGCGTGTCGGCGCCGATCTACACCTATTCGCTGGCCATCAGCGCGGCGGCGGTCGAGGCGCTGGGCGCTGATGCTGTCGGCCTGGCCGTGGTGCGTTTCCACGCCCTACCCGTGGTCCGCGTCGCAGACGCTGGCCAAGGCATTCAGCGCCGCGGCCAGCAAGCAGAAGCTGCCGATCGACTACGCCCACTGCCTGGGCTACATCAACGGCCGCGTGCTGAGCGAGGCCGTGCGCGCCGCCGGCGCCAACCCGACGCCGGCCACCCTGGCGGCCGCGATGGAAAAGCTGGGCAAGCTGGATCTGGGCGGCTACGCACTGCAGTACGGCGCCGGCCGCCACCATGGCAGCAGCTTCACCGAGATCACCATTCTGGGGCCCAAGGGGCGCTACATCCGCTGAGCCCGGCCGCGCTGCGGCGCGGCGCGCTTCAGCGCCGGAACCGACCGTCGCTGCCGATGATCGACAGCTCGACGAAATTCAGGCCGGTGCGGTCGCCCGGCCCATAGCCGAGCTCCAGGCCGCCCAGGTCGTAGTGGCCCATGCCGCCCAGCGCGGTCAGGATGCGCTCGCGCGTCGGCTTGGGGCCGGCGCGGCGCAAGCCTTCGACGAGCACCTTGGCGCCGGCAAAGCCCTCCATCATCTGCGGCGACAGCGTGACGTTGCCCTTGGCCTTGGCCAGCGCCTCGGCCTCGCGGTTGATGCCGTAGCCCATGGCACGCACGTTGGGGAACACCTGCGTCACGATCACGCCGTGCGCCGCGTTGCCCAGTTGCTTGATGAAGCCGCCCGAGGCGTTGTTGGACACCGTGACCACCTGCGCCGCCGAGCCCGCCGCGCGCAGCGCCTTGACGCCGTCGCTGACGGCCACGCTGGAGCCGATCCAGATCACCGCCTGCGCGTTGGCGGCCTGCAGCTGCGGCACGATGGCGGCGTAGTCGGGTTTGGCGCGGTCGGCCTTGATGACGGCGACCGGCTTGAACTTCAGGCGCTCGAAGCCTTTCATGGCGCCGGCCAGGCAATCGGCGCCGAAGGAATCGTCCACATGCACGACGGCGATGCGGTCCAGCGTGATGGTGTGCAGGTGCTCGACCGCCTTCTCGGTCTCGGCCTGGTAGCTGGAGCGCACGTTGAACACGTACGGGTTGACCGGCTCGTGCAACAGCATGGCGCCGGTGGACGGCGCGATGAGCGCGATGTTGTGCTTGGCCAGGTGCGGCAGGATGGCCTGGGTGTGCGGCGTGGCGCGGCTCATGAACAGCGCCACCACCTTGTCGTCCTCGATCAGCTTTCGAGCGTTTTCGCCCGCCAGCTTGGGCTCGAACTTGTCGTCGAGCGTGATCAGCTTGATCTGCTCGCCGCCCACGCCGCCCTTGGCGTTGACGTGGTCGAGGTAAAGGCGCACGCCGACCAGCGTCTCGCCCACGCTGGCCGCCACCGGGCCGGTGACGGCGGTGGTCTGGCCGATCAGGATTTGCGCCTGCGCGGCGCCGGGCGTGGCCCACAGCAAGCCCGCGGACGCGGCGGTGAGACACAACGATCGAAAAGCAGCAATCCAGGGCACGCGCGCATCCCAGTCAGAAAAATAGGGTGTTGAAACGAGACGGGGCGGCGCACGCAACTGCTTCGCCACCCCTTGAACAAGAGGTTTAGTGTACAAATTTAAACACTTCGCCCCATGGGCAATTACCCGAGAACCCCCGCTGCCGACTGTGGTGGCCGTGCGGCGGATAATTCCGGCCCCATGGCAAGCAAGCACCGCATCGTCGTCGGCCTGTCCGGCGGTGTCGATTCCGCCGTCACCGCGCACCTGCTGAAGGCGCAGGGCCACGAGGTGGTCGGCATCTTCATGAAGAACTGGGAAGACGACGACGACAGCGAATACTGCTCGTCCAACCAGGATTTCATTGACGCCGCCGCCGTGGCCGACGTGATCGGCATCGAGATCGAGCACGTCAACTTCGCGGCCGACTACAAGGACCGCGTGTTTGCCGAATTCCTGCGCGAATACTCGGGCGGCCGCACGCCCAACCCGGACGTGCTGTGCAATGCCGAGATCAAATTCAAGGCTTTCCTCGACCACGCGATGCGCCTGGGCGCCGAAAAGATCGCCACGGGTCATTACGCCAGGACGCGCTTCAACGAAGCAACCCAAAAGCACGAACTGCTCAAAGGCCTAGACCCCGCCAAGGACCAGAGCTATTTCCTGCACCGCCTGACGCAGGCGCAACTGGCCAGGACGCTGTTTCCGATCGGCGAGCTGCACAAGACCGAGGTGCGGCGCATCGCCAGCGAAATCGGCTTGCCCAACGCGAAGAAAAAGGACTCAACCGGCATCTGCTTCATCGGCGAGCGACCGTTCCGCGAATTCCTCAACCGCTATTTGCAAACCCAGCCCGGCCCGATCAAGGACGCGCGCGGCCGCAAGATCGGCGAGCACGTGGGCCTGTCCTTCTACACGCTGGGCCAGCGGCAGGGCCTGGGCATCGGCGGCGTGAAGGACAAAGGCGCGCAGCGGGGCGGCGGCGATCACGCGCCGTGGTTCGTGGCGCGCAAGGACATGGCGACCAACACGCTGTACGCCGTGCAGGGCCACGACCACCCGTGGCTGCTGTCGCGCGACGTGGTGTTTGACGATACCGCGTGGACATCGGGCGCCGCGCCTTCAGACGGCGCCTTTGCCGCCAAGACGCGCTACCGCCAGCAGGACGCGGCCTGCGCGCTGTCGGCGGGCGACGCGCCCGGCGCCTTTTGCCTGCGCTTTGCCGAGCCGCAATGGGCCGTCACGCCGGGCCAGAGCGCGGTGCTGTACGACGGCGAGGTGTGCCTGGGCGGCGGCGTGATCGCGTCGGCCGTGGATTCAGATGAAAAACGGCCTCCAGCGCTTTCTGGACAAGCGCAGGCAGCTCTTTAATTCATAGCGAAACGGCGTTCAGCGCTTGGCCACCGGCGTCAGCCCGGTCGATTCGATCACCCCGGCCGCCGCTGGCGACGCCAGATAGCGGATGAAGCGCTTGGCGCCCTCCGGATTGGGCGCGCCCTGCAGCACGCCGGCCGAGAAGAAGACCTTTTGCTGCACCTCATCCGGAATCGGCCCCAGGTAATCCAGCTCGGTGAAGGGCAGCAACTCGCTGGCCTGCTGAAAGCCCAGTTCGGCATCGCCGCGCGCCACCACGGCGCCGACGCGCTCGCTCATGATCTTTTTCGCCGTCACCTTCATGCGGTCGGCCACGCCCAGCTTGGCAAACAGCTCTTCCGACAAATAGGTGCCGCTGGCGCTGGCCGAATAGGCGACCGACTTGGCGTTCAGCAGCGCGTTCTTCAGCGCCGGCACGGTGCTGATGTCGGGCTTGGGGGTGCCTTTCTTGACCGACGCGCCGATCAGCGAGCGCCCCAGGTCGACGCGGCTGCCCGCCACGCCCTTGCCTTCGGCCACCAGCTTTTCGAAGGCCGAATCGGCCAGGATGACGATGTCGAACTTCTCGCCGCGCGCCAGCCTGCTGGGGATGGAATCCGGCGCGTTGCCGATCGAGGCGCCGTATTCGCTGACGATCTTGACGCCGCTGGCCTGCGCATACAGCGGCGCCAGGATCTTGTAGGCGGCGGTGAAGCCGCCCGAGCTGACCACGCGCACCTCGCGCGCGGCGCTGTCCGGCGGTGGCGCGGTCGGGCTGGCGCAGGCGGTGAGCAGCGCGGCGGCGCCGGCCAGCCAGGCGCGGCGCGTCCAGGCGGTGGATGGGGTCATGGCTTGTCT
>JAGOVZ010000004.1 GCA_018060485.1 Ottowia sp.
CACTGGTGGCCGATTTTCTTCAAAAGCCGGGCGCGCAGGCAGTTGGCGCACGGGCATCGGCTGCAGCGGCGGGTGCGCGCGCTGCGGGGCGGGGGGCAGATGGACATCGCCTTCGGCGTCGTCGGCAATGAAGAAGGGCTCATCGGCCGGCTCGGCGTCCGGCGGGGCGAAGCCGCGGTCATCGGCGGGAGGGTCTTCAGCGGCTGCGGGCGACGCAGGCGCGCTGGTCACGCTGGCCTGCGGCTGGGGCGCAGGCACCGCTGGCTGCGCCGCCGCCACGGCCGGCGCGGGCCGCGGTTCAGGCGATTTCAGAGTTTTTTTTTCAGCCGGGGCGCCACCCGCATGCTTGAAGGGCAGCAGGCGCAGCAGCACCATGGTCAGGCCCGCGTATTCGTCGGGCGCCAGGCCCAGCTCGGCGCGGCCGTGGATGCACAGGCTGTACAGCAGCTGGGTTTCGTCGGCAGGCAGCAGCGCGGCCAGGCGCGCGGTTTCCTGCGCGTCGGGGTCGGTGTCGTCCACCGCCATGCCGGGCACGGCCTGGTGCACGGCCATGCGCTGCAGGACGCTGGCCATGTCTTCCAGCGCGGTGGCGGCCGACAGGCCAGCCGCGCGCAACTGGTCGGACAACTCGACCACCGCCCGGCCGTCGCCCGCCGCCAGCGCGCCGATCAGGCTGAACACCACGCTGCGGTCGACGCTGCCCAGCATCTGGCGCACCGTCGCCTCGTCCAACTGGCCGGAGCCGAAGGCGATGGCCTGGTCGGTCAGGCTGAGGGCGTCGCGCATCGAGCCGCGCGCCGCGCGCGCCAGCAGGCGCAGCGCCTGCGGCTCGGCTGCCACGTTTTCGGCGGCCAGCACGTGGGTCAGGTGCTGCAGCACCGTCTCGGGCGCCATCGGCCGCAGGTTGAATTGCAGGCAGCGCGACAGCACGGTCACCGGCACCTTTTGCGGATCGGTGGTGGCGAGCACGAACTTGAGGTATTCGGGCGGCTCCTCCAGCGTCTTCAGCATGGCGTTGAAGGCGGTGTTGGTAAGCATGTGCACTTCGTCGATCATGAAGACCTTGAAGCGGCCCTGCACCGGCTTGTAGACGGCTTGTTCGAGCAGGCTTTGCACCTCGTCGACGCCGCGGTTGCTGGCGGCGTCGAGTTCGGTGTAGTCGACGAAACGGCCGGCGTCGATGTCGGTGCAGGCCGGGCACACGCCGCAGGGCGTGGCGGTGATGCCGCCGTTGCCATCGGGCCCCACGCAGTTGAGCGACTTGGCGAGGATGCGCGATACCGTGGTCTTGCCGACGCCGCGCGTGCCGGTGAACAGGTAGGCGTGGTGCAGCCGCTGCTGCGTCAGCGCGTTGGTCAGGGCCTGCACCACGTGCTCCTGGCCCACCATTTCGGAGAAATTTCGCGGGCGGTATTTGCGCGCCAGCACCAGATACGACATGGGGGGCGATTCTACGGGGCGCCGCCGAGGTGGCCGCTTTAGGGGTTGCACTCCGAAAGTGATGCTTTCGAGCCACGCATCCGCCCACACGCGCTCAAAACTCGATATGCTGCACCGCAATAGAAACGGCCGTATCGTTTCGTTGGGCCGCTTTGCGGTCACTCCCCTCGACATGCTTCAAACTTTCGAGAACCCCGACACCGTCGTTCCGGACGGCTGGCACGCCGCGGCGCTTCCGCAGGCGACCGTTCTGGTGCGCGCGCTGGCGGATTGCTGCCACCCGCGTGCCGCGCGGCTCAAGGCGCGGCTGGCGGAGTGCCAGGGGCCAGATCAACTCGCGCTGCTGAAGGCCGAGGTGCTCAACCTGCTGACCCTCAGCTTCGGCCCCGCCGAAGCCCAGCGCCGCTTGCAGCCACTACAATAGTCGGTGACGGGCCTTCCCGCATGGTGAAGGAGCCAACCGGGTCAGGTGGGGAACCAAGCAGCCCTAACTCTGAAGTCAGTGCCGGGGCAAAGGCTCGTCACCTTCCAAAGCACGACCAGCAAGCGCTGGTCGCCATCCCAAGCCATCCAGACCGTCAGCGACGCGGCTCGGGCAGCGCTTGCAAATCGCGCTGGTTCATCTCGACCGACGACCGACCCAGCAGCGCGGTCAGCCCGCTCGACACCATCATCATCCCCCAGAAGATGAAGAAGGTGACGGTGTACACCGCGTAGCGCGACCAGCCCACGCGCTCGCCGAACAGGCTGAGCGTGTCGGGATCGAGCACCGCAAACACCATCATCTCCAGCACGGCCGCGACCATAAAGGCCGGCCAGGCGATCCACATCAAGCGCTCGCGGAGCATCGACTTTCCCTGTAGGTTGGATCGCGCATCGCTCATGGGCGCGCCGGCAGCGGCGCGGACGCCTTGGCAACGCCGCCCGTCGCGGCATGGTTGCGCGCCTGCATGGCGGGCGTCAGTTCGTGTTCGTCGGCCGGTGTGGGTGCTGCCACCCCGGGCCGCGGTGGGTCGACATAGACCGGATCGGGCGTGCGAATCGCCAGGTACAGCGTCACGAACGATGCCACGACCACAATCGCCGGGCCACCGACGACCAGCCACATCGGGCCGACCTTCCACCAGGGTGTGGGCGGCGTGGAAGTTGAAACGGTCATGGGGAAAACTACCTCGGAACCATGAAAATGGATTTTTCGCGCACGTCGCCAATGGCGGGCGAGGTGACGTTGAAATGGATTTCGTGCGAACCGGCAGACGCGCCACCGTAAGGCAATTGCAGCCGCACCGGCACCCACAGGGCTTGCGCCGCATCGATGGTGACCGTCTTGTCCGTCACCAGTTCCAACCCTGGCAAGCCTTCGGCCGACAGCGTGAAGGCTTGCGGCTTCTCCGTCGCGTTCATGATCTGGATGCGGTAGACGTTTTCGATCTTGTTGCCGTCGACCAGGCGCGCCAGCGCAGCGCGATCGCGCACGATGTCGACCCTGAACGGCGTGCGCAGGAACAGGCTGGCCAGCAGCGCAATGGTCACCACCGCCAGCAGGCTCGAATAAATCAGCACGCGGGGCCGCAGCACGTGGCGCAGGATCTGCTTGCGGCCCCAGCCTTCTTCCATCGCGCGCTCGGTCGAATAGCGGATCAGCCCGCGCGGATAACCCACCTTGTCCATGACCTGGTCGCAGACGTCGATGCAGGCCGCGCAGCTGATGCACTCGTACTGCAGCCCGTTGCGGATGTCGATGCCGGTCGGGCAGACCTGCACGCACAGCGTGCAGTTGACGCAATCGCCCAGGCCCAACGCCTTCGGGTCGGCCTTCTTGGAACGCGCACCACGCGGCTCGCCGCGCTGGGTGTCGTAGGTGACGATGAGCGTGTCCTTGTCGAACATCGCGCTTTGAAAGCGCGCGTACGGACACATGTACATGCACACCTGCTCGCGCATGAAGCCGGCGTTGCCGTAGGTGGCAAAGCCATAAAAGAAGATCCAGAAGGTTTCCCACGGCCCGAGCGACCAGCTCATCACGTGCCCGGCCAGTTCGCGGATCGGGGTGAAATAGCCGACAAAGGTGAAGCCCGTCCACAAGCCGACCGCCATCCAGACCAGTTGCTTGGCGACCTTGCGGCTGAATTTGGTCGCCGACATGGGCGCCGCGTCAAGCCGCATGCGCGCGGATCGGTCACCTTCGATCTTGCGCTCGATCCACAGGTAGATCTCGGTGTAGACGGTTTGCGGGCACGCATAGCCGCACCACTGGCGCCCGGCCACCGCCGTGAACAAGAACAGCAGCATGGCCGAGATGATCAGGATAGCCGCCAGGTAAATGACGTCCTGCGGGTACAGCACCAGACCAAAGATGTAGAAGCGCCGCGTGTCGAGATCGAACAGCATGGCTTGCCGGCCACCCCATTGCAGCCACGGAATGCCGTAGAAGAACAGCTGGGTCGCGAAAACGAAGAACCAGCGCCACTTGGCAAACAGGCCCGTGACGCTGCGTGGGTAGATCTTCTTGTGCGCCTCGTACAGCGAGACCATCACCTCTTCGCCGCCGGTGCCGGCCACTTTGTCCAGGGAAGAAGGTTTGCTCACGACGAACTGTCTTTCAGTGCCCGGCGGTTTCCGGGCTTGTTCAAGTCAACGCGCATCGCGGGTGGTGCCCATTGCCATCTGCCTGACCCAGGTTCGGCGCACCACGAACCGCAGCCCGATTCTAAAATAAATCGCCGCCTCGCGCTTGTCGGACAAGCGCGGGCAGCTATTGATTTCGAAGCACTTGTGTGCGTTGACGTACCCTGCGCTTCCTGTCAGCTGAGCGACACCTCGACCCGCCGCGCCTGCGCGCCGGCACCGGCCTCGATGCTGCCCGGCTTCTGCAGATCGATCTTGTCCTCGGCCACGCCCAGCGCCTTGAGCTGGTCGCGCACCGCGAAGGCGCGCTGCTTGGCCAGCTCTTCGTTTTGCGCGGCGTTGCCCGCGCTGTCGACATATCCGCTCACCACGGCCTTCTTGCCGGCCTGCACGCCAGCAATGATTTCGGCCAAGGCCTTGTCGGCCCCGGCAGCCAGATCGGCCTTGCCGGTGGCAAAGTAAAACTTGACCACACCGCCCTCGACCGCCACGGTCGCCGCATCCGCCGCCGGCGCGGTGGCAGCAGGTGCCGCCGCAGCCGCGGGCGCCGCACCCGGCACGCCGCCGCCACGGCCCCAGACGTAGGCCGTCAGCACGTTGAGCTGCTCGGGCGTGAACTTGCTTTCCCACGCCGGCATGACGCCCGTCTTGCCGTTGTTGATCATGTTGGTGACGTGCGACTCGACGCCCGGGCCATGCAGCCAGATGTTGTCGGTCAGGTTGGGCGCGCCCAGCGCCTGGTTGCCCTTGCCATCCGCGCCGTGGCAGGCCGCGCAAACCACGAACTTCGACTTGCCCAGACTGGCGCGCACCGAATCGTGCGGGCCGCCCGACAGGCTGACGACGTAGTTGGACAGGTTGCGCACGTCTTCCGCGCTGCCGACGGCTGCGGCCATCGGCGGCATGACGCCGGTGCGCCCTTTGGCGATGGTTTCGTGAATGCGCTCGGGCGTGCCGCCCCACAGCCAATCGCCGTCCGTCAGGTTGGGATAGCCGGTGGAACCGCGCGCGTCCGAGCCGTGGCACTGGGCGCAGTTGTTCATGAACAGGCGGTCGCCAATGGCCATGGCCTGCGGGTCCTTGGCCAGCTGCTCGGTGGTCTTGCCGGCAAAGGCGGCGTAAATCGGTGCCGCCTGTTCGTTGCCGCGCTCGACCTCGCGCTCGAACTGGCCGGTCTGCGTCCACTTCAGCGAGCCCTGGTAGGTGCCGAGGCCGGGATACAGGTACAGGTAGATCAGCGAGAACACGCAGGTGATGATGAACAGGCCCACCCACCAGCGCGGCAGCGGGTTGTTCATCTCGCGCAAGTCTTGATCCCACACGTGGCCGGTGGTGTTGTCGCTGTCGGTCATGGCCTTGGTCTTGCCGCTGATCCACAGCAGGGCAAGGCAGGCCAGAATGCTGACGATGGTGACGCCAGCGATGAATACCGACCAGAAGTTGCTCGTAAAGTCGCTCATTTTTTAGGTTCCTTGCCTGTCTGGTGGCCGGGTCGCATCAGTCGTCGTTCTCGAACGGCAAGCGCGCCGCTTCTTCGAAGCGCGTGCGGTTGCGAGCCGACCAGGCCCAGACCACGATGCCGACGAACACGACCAGGGCCACCACAGTCACGATGCTGCGCAGCATGTTGATGTCCACGATGGCCTCCTTGGCGCTTATTTGCGGTGAATGCCCATCACCTGCAGGTAGGCGATCACGGCGTCCAGTTCGGTCTTGCCCTTGACTTCTTCCGGCGCCTTGGCGATTTCGTCGTCGGAATAAGGGGCGCCCAGCGTGCGCAGGCCGCGCATGTGCGTCTGCACGCTGCCGGCGTCGGCGGCGGTGCGCTCCAGCCAGGGGTAGGCCGGCATGTTGGATTCGGGCACCACGTCGCGCGGGTTGTTCAGGTGCGCGCGGTGCCAGTCGTCGCTGTAGCGGCCGCCCACGCGCGCCAGATCGGGACCGGTGCGCTTGCTGCCCCACTGGAAGGGGTGGTCGTACACGAACTCGCCCGCCACCGAATAGGGCCCGTAGCGCAAGGCTTCTGCGCGGAACGGCCGAATCATCTGCGAGTGGCAGTTGTAGCAGCCCTCGCGCACGTAGATGTCGCGGCCGATGACCTGCAGCGCCGTGTAGGGCTTCAAACCCTCGATCGGCTGGGTGGTGGACTTCTGGAAGAACAGCGGAACGATCTCGACCAAGCCGCCGATGGAGACCACCAGCAGGATGAGCACGATCATCAGGAAGTTGTTGGTCTCCACCTTGGCGTGACCCGTGACTTTTTCTTGTGCCATGGTTGCTGATCCTTTCTATCAGGCGTGCGCCGCCACCGCGGGGATCTGCACCGGCACCACGCGGCCGGCGGTCGCCGTCTTGATGGTGTTCCACAGCATGATGACCATGCCGCCCAGGTACAGCAGGCCGCCCAGCAGGCGCAGCACGTAGAACGGGAAGGTGGCCTTCACCGACTCGACAAAGGTGTAGGTCAGCGTGCCATCGGGGTTGACGGCGCGCCACATCAGCCCCTGCATCACGCCCGCAATCCACATCGCGGCGATGTAGACGACGATGCCGATGGTGGCGACCCAGAAGTGCACCTCGACCGCCTTGGTGCTGTACATCTGCTTCTGGCCGAACAGGCGCGGGATCATGTAGTACATCGAGCCCATGGTGATGAGGCCGACCCAGCCCAGCGCGCCCGAGTGCACGTGGCCCACCGTCCAGTCGGTGTAGTGCGACAGCGCGTTGACCGTCTTGATGGACATCATCGGGCCTTCGAAGGTCGACATGCCGTAGAACGACAGCGCCACGATCAGGAAGCGCAGGATCGGGTCGTCACGCAGCTTGTGCCAGGCACCCGACAGCGTCATGATGCCGTTGATCATGCCGCCCCAGCTGGGCGCCAGCAGGATGAGCGAGAACACCATGCCCACGGACTGCGCCCAGTCGGGCAGCGCGGTGTAGTGCAGGTGGTGTGGGCCGGCCCACATGTAGGTGAAGATCAGCGCCCAGAAGTGGACGATCGACAGCCGGTACGAATAAACCGGACGCTCGGCCTGCTTGGGGATGAAGTAATACATCATGCCCAGGAAGCCCGCCGTGAGGAAGAAACCCACCGCGTTGTGCCCGTACCACCACTGCACCATCGCGTCCTGCACGCCGGCATAGGCCGAGTACGACTTCATCGCCCCCACCGGCAGCGCCGCGCTGTTGACCACGTGCAGCAGCGCAATGGCCAGGATGAAGCCGCCGTAGAACCAGTTGGCCACGTAGATGTGGCGCACCCGGCGCGTGCCGATGGTGCCGAAGAACACCACCGCGTAGGCCACCCAGACCAGCGTGATCAGGATATCGATGGGCCATTCCAGCTCAGCGTATTCCTTGCCCGACGTGTAGCCCAGCGGCAGCGAGATCGCCGCCGCCACGATGACCAGTTGCCAGCCCCAGAAAGTGAAGGCGGCCAGCTTGTCCGAGAACAGCCGCACCTGGCAGGTGCGCTGAACCACGTAGTAGGACGTGCCGATGAGGCCGCAGCCGCCAAACGCGAAGATGACCGCGTTGGTGTGCAGCGGTCGCAGGCGACCGTAACTCAGCCAGGGAATGCCCAGGTTCAGCTCGGGCCAGGTCAGTTGCGCGGCGATGATCACGCCGACCAGCATGCCGACCACGCCCCAGACCACCGTCATGATGGCGAATTGCCTGACCACTTTGTCGTTATAGACAGTGGCCTGCGTATTGGCGAATGTCATTTCCACCTCTTCCTGTAAAAACCTGTAGCAGTGTCCGTGAAAGTATCAGGGGCATGGTTGACGTGCGTCAATCCTGTTCGAGAATCCGCTCGCCCTCGCGGTCGACGTCGTCGAATTGCCCACGGTAAATGGCCCACCAGAGGGCGCCGAGGATGAAAAACACCAGCACCACCGACAGGGGAATCAGCAGGTAAAGAATGTCCATCAGGGCACCTCTGTAACAGGCGGCTCGGCCGACGAAGAAAGCCGCAGCGCATTGAGCACCACCAGCAGCGAACTGGCCGCCATGCCCAGGCCCGCCGCCCAGGCGGGCATCCAGCCGGCCATCGCCAGGGGCACGCCCACCGCGTTGTAGGCCGCCGCCCAGCCGAGATTCTGCCTGACCACCCGCATCGTCCGGCCCGCCTTGGCGTAGGTTATGGGAATCAGCGACAGGCGATCGCCCAGCACCACGAAATCGGCCTGCGCACGCGCCAGCGGCACCGCGCGGCCAAAGGCAAACGAGACGTTGGCACCGGCCAGCACGGGCCCGTCGTTCAGGCCGTCGCCCACCATGGCGACCTGATGGCCCGCGGCCTGCGCCTGCTGCATCCAGGCCAGCTTGTCGTCGGGCAGGCAGCCACCCCGCGCATCCTTGATGCCCGCCAACTGGCTCACCCGTTCGGCGGACTCAGATCGGTCGCCCGACAGCAGACTCACCTTCAAGCCCGCAGCTTGCAGTTCAGCCACGGCAGCACCTGAATCGGCGCGCAGATCCTCGCGCAGCAGAAAGCTGGCCAACCAGCCCCGTTCATCGCTCAGATGGCTGACCGGGCCGTGCGCCAGATCAGCTTCAACCCCACAAAACGCTGCAGACCCCAGGCGCAGTTCACCGGCCGCGCCATGCCGTGCCACGACGCCCTGCCCTGGCACCTCGCGCAGCGCGGTCAACTCGGGCGGCTTCTGCGTTGCGGCTTCCTGGTCGGCCGCCAGCGACAGGGCGCGCGACACCGGGTGCAGACTGCCGCGCGCCAGCGCAGCAGCCAAGGCCAGGGCGCACTCGCGGCTTACGCCCTCGCGCAAACGCACGTCTTCCAGCACGAAGGCATCGCGCGTCAGCGTGCCCGTCTTGTCGAACACCACGGTGTCGACGTGCGACAGCGCTTCCAGCGCCTGCAGGCGGCGCACCAGCACGCCGTTGCGCGCCAGCGCACCAGCACTGGCCAGCATGGCCGCTGGCGTGGCCAGCGACAAGGCGCAGGGGCAGGTCACCACCAATATCGCCACCGCAATCATCAATGCGTGCCCCGGGTCGCTGGGCCACCACCACGCACAGGCGAGGCCCGCGGCCAGCAACACGAAGATCAGAAACGGCTTCGCCATTCGATCGGCCAGCAGCGCGATCTGCGGCTTGCTGGTGGCGGCCTGCGCCATCAGCGCCACGATTTGCGCATAGCGCGTGTCGCCGCCGGCTTGCTCCACACGCATCTCGACCGGCGCGCTCAGGTTGTGGCTGCCCGCAATCACCCGCTCGCCCGCCGCGCGCGCGAGCGGCGTCGATTCGCCGGTGAGCAGGGCTTCGTCGGCCAGCGTCTGCCCGTTGATCAGCACGCCGTCGGCCGGAAACGCCTCGCCCGGCAGCACCTGCAGCACATCGCCCGCGCGTATGCGGCGCACCGACACGCGCTCCCAGGCGCCTGCTGCATCGCGGCGCTGCACGCTGTCGGGCAGGCGGTGCATCAGCGCCTCCAGCGCGCCGGCGGTGCGGTCGCGCAGGCGCAGCTCCAGCCAGCGCCCGGTCAGCAGGAAAAACACGAACATGGTGAGCGAATCGAAATACACCTCGCGCCCGAACACGCCCGCGGGCTCGAAGGTGCCCAGCGAGCTGACCACGAAGGTGATCAACATGCCCAGCGCCACCGGCAGATCCATGCTGACGCGCCGCAGCTTCAAGTCCAGCCACGCGTTGCGAAAGAACGGCTGGCACGAGAACAGCACCACCGGCACCGACAGCACCCACTGCGCCCAGCGCAGCAGGTTCACCAGATCGGGCTCGATCTCGCCCGGCGCCGTGAAGTAGGTCGGCGTGGCGTACATCATCACCTGCATCATGCACAGGCCCGCCACGCCCAGGCGCCACGTCATCTTGCGGGTTTCGGCCAGGCGGCGCTCGGTGGCCAGGGCATCGTGCGCGGGCAGCGGCCGGTAGCCGGTGCGCAGCACGGCGTTCATCCAGCGCGACGGTTGCGTGGCGCTCTCGTCCCACACCACGCGGCCACGGTGGCTGGCGGCGCTGACGTCGGCCGCGCGCACGCCCGGCGTGGCACGCAAGGCCTGCTCGATGGTGCCAGCGCAGGCCGCGCAGTGCATGCCTTCGAACACGACGGTCGATTCCCACACCCCAGGCTCGGCCGCATCGGCCGGGCGGCTGAATTCAAGCCACTCGTCCTGCTCGTCCAGCAGCGTCCACGCGGGGTCGCCACGACCCGCATCGGCCGGTGCCGGCGGGCGCGCATCGACCGCCACGGCCGCTGGAGAAATCACGCCTGCGCCTTGCATCACGCCCGGCACTGTACGCCGGTCGCCGGTGGCGCAGACTTGACATCCGTCAATAACCACCGCCCTTCATCCGGGTAAGTTCGGTTATCGTAGGTTTGGATACACAACGCGGCCGCCGGACGCGAACCATCCAGCCCGACCCCGAAGGAGAACCCGCATGTACGACCGCATCCTTGTCGCCACCGATGGCTCCAAACTGTCCAAGAAGGCCGTCGACAGCGCCATCAGCCTGGCCGCCCTGTGCGGAGCCGAACTGATTGCGCTGAAAGTGGTGCCGCGTTATCCGCAGAGCTATTTCGAAGGCTCGATTCCGCTGTCGGCCGACGATGTGGCGCGCGTCGAGAAGCAATGGGCCGAGGACGGCCAGGGCGTGGTCGACGCGGTCAAGAAGGCGGGTGAGGCCAAGGGCGTGAAGGTCAAGCCCATCCTGGCCAAGTCGGACGTCGTGTCCGACGCGCTGATCGCCGCCGCCAAGAAGCACAAGGCCGACATCATCGTCATGGCCTCGCACGGCCGCAAAGGCGTCAAGCGCCTGCTGCTGGGCAGCGAAACCCAGCAGGTGCTGACGCACTCCGAGATCCCGGTGCTGGTGCTGCGCTGATCACGGCGCTTGCAACTGTTTTTATAGCTGCGTGCGCGCAGCTGGCAAGGGATTCAGGCCGTTTTGGCCTAGAACGCCCATCTGACAAGCGCAACGCGCTATGAATTCGAGAGTGAAGTTCAGCGCGGCACCGTGGTGCCAATCGGATCGTCGTCAACGCTTGCAGACGGCGGCACCGGCGTGCCGGTGATCGCGGGACGCACGCTGGTCGGCGCGGGCACATAGCCCACCAAGCCTTCACGCAGACCCATCTCCAGCCGGTCCACCCGCGAATGCAGGTCGCGGTTGTGGTTTTCAACCGCTTGCACCAGGCGCCCGATTTCCAGATCAACCGGGCGATCACGCAGGCCCATCTCGGCGCGGTCGACGCGCGACAGCGTCTCGCGGGTGTTGTTGGCAATGCTCTCCGACAGGCGCGTCACCTCGCGGTCCAGGTGCGCGCGCAGGTCGGTGAAGCGCGAGGCCTCGGCCTTGTCGGCCAGCTCGCGCTGGGCAGACAACTCCTTGGCGTGGCGGCGCGTTTCCATCAGCACCGTGCCTTGCGTGTAGGCGATCAGGCCGACAAACACGGCCGACAGCAGCGCCATCAGGCCGAGCAGCACCAGGCCGAGCGGCGCGCGAATCTCGGTGAAGATCAGGTTCAGATCGGTCGGCACCGTCATGGCCGACCAGTTGACGCCGATGAAGGCCACGATGGCCGCGCCGACCAGCAGCAGCAGCAGGGATCGCAGGGACATTTGGAGTTCCTTACCGTATGGGTTTCCTGGTGGCCGACGCGGGGCGACGGCCGTTTTCCGAGGAGTGTAACGGCGCCAAAAAGCGCGCCATGTCAGCCAACGCCGTCAATCAGACGGCCTTGAAAAGACCCTGGTAGCGCTCGCGCAGCAGGTTTTTCTGCACCTTGCCCATGGTGTTGCGGGGCAGTTCGGCCTCGATGAAGCAGCGTTTGGGGATCTTGAAGTTGGCCAGTTGCGACTTGAGCGCGGCCACCAGCGCATCGCCATCCAGCTGCGCGCCCGGCTTGGGCGTGACCACCGCCACGCCGACTTCGCCGAAGTCCGGGTGCGGCACGCCGACGATGGCCGATTCCTGCACGCCGGGCATGTCGTTCAGCACGCTTTCGATTTCCGCCGGGTAGACGTTGTAGCCGCCACTGATGATCAAGTCCTTGCTGCGGCCGACGATGGTGACGTAGCCGCGCGTGTCCTGCTTGCCCACATCGCCGGTCTTGAAGAAGCCGTCGCCGGTGAACTCTTCCTTCGTCTTCTCGGGCATCTGCCAGTAGCCACCGAACACGTTCGGCCCCGCCACCTGAATGGCGCCGATCTCGCCTGCGGGCAGGTCGGCGCCATCATCGCCGCGCACCCGCACGCTGACGCCCGGCAGCGGAAAGCCCACCGTGCCGCCGCGACGCTCGCTCTGATCGCCGTAGCGCGGGTCGGCCCGGTACGGGTTGCTGGTCAGCATGATGGTCTCGCTCATGCCGTAGCGCTCCAGAATGGTTTGGCCGGTGCGCTGGCGCCAGTCGTTGAAGGTTTCGATGAGCAGCGGCGCCGAGCCGCTGATGAACAGGCGCATGTGCGCGGCCTGTTCTTTGGTAAGCGACGGCTCGGCCAGCATGCGCACGTAGAGTGTCGGCACGCCCATGAACACGGTGGCACGCGGCATGTCGGCGATCACTTTTTTGGGATCGAATTTGCCGTGCCACAGCATCTTCGATCCGTTCAGCAGCGCGCCGTGGATGGCCACGAACAAGCCGTGCACGTGGAAGATGGGCAGCGCGTGAATCAGCACATCGCCCTTTTCCCAACCCCAGTAGTCCTTCAGCATCACCGCGTTCGACAGCAGGTTGCCGTGCGACAGCATCGCGCCCTTGCTGCGGCCGGTGGTGCCGCTGGTGTACAGGATGGCGGCCAGGTCGTCGGCCCGCCGCACCGCCGGCGTCTGCACGTCGCTGTGGTGCGCCGCGCGCTCCAGCAGGCTGCCGCTGCGATCGTCGTTCAGCGTGAACACGTGGCGCGTGCCCGCCTTGAAGGCGATGGGGCTGACCCACGGAAAGTTCTTGCCGCTGCACACCACCACCGCCGGCGCGGCATTGCCGATGAAGTACTCGATCTCGCCGCTCTGGTAAGCGGTGTTGAGCGGCAAGAACACAAAGCCGGCGCGCAGTGTGGCCAGGTACAACACCATCGCCTCGACCGACTTCTCGACCTGCACCGCCACGCGCGGCGGCACGCCGTCTTTCGACTTCGGGATGTCGAGCGACTGCAGCAGATTCGCGACCATGGCCGTGGCGCGGTCAAGGTCGCGCCATGAATAGACCAGGCCGTCGTCGGTCTCGACGGCGGTGCTGTCCAGGTCGGCGGGGAAGGCGTTGCGCAGGGCGACAAAGAGGTTCTGGTTCGACATGGTCAATCGGATGAAAGTCGGGGTTTAAAAACGCGCCGGGCGCTTGGCGAGAAAGGCGTCGATGCCCTCCCGATGTTCGGCGCTGTCGGCGTAGTCGTAGGCCGTAGATACTATGTTTTCAATAGCTGCTTGCGCTTGTCCCTCAAGCGCTGGAGCCGTTTTCAATGCTCTGAACGTCTGTTTGTTCAAACGCGCGGCACCGGGGGCCAGTGAGGCGATGCGCGCGGCGCGCTCCAGTGCATGGGCGTGCAGCGCGTCGGCCGCCAGCACGCGGTGCAGAAAGCCGCGCGACTTCATCTCGGCGGCTTCCAGCACGGCGGCTTCCAGCAGCATCTCGCGTGCCGTCAACTCGCCGGCCACGCGCGCCACCAGTTGCGCCTCGCGCGGCGCCATGGGAAAGCCCAGCTTGGCAATCGGCGCGCCGAACTTCGCGTCATCGGCCGCCACGCGGATGTCGCAGCAGCTGGCGATTTCCATGCCGGCGCCCATGCAGTTGCCGGCGATGGCGGCGACGATGGGCACATCGCAATCCAGCATCGCCGACAAGCCGCCCCACACGTCGTCTTCGTGAAAGGCGCGCAGTTGCGCCGCGTCGAAGCGGAAATCGGGGTATTCGGCAATGTCGCCGCCGGCGCAGAAGTGTCCGCCCTCGCCTTGCAGCAGCACACAGCGCCAGGCGTCGCTGGCCTGGACACGCCCAAACACCTCCGCCAACTCGCGCCACATGGCGCGCGACATGGCGTTGAATTTGGCGCGATAGCTCAGCGTGACGACCGCCACGCGGGCGTCGACGTCGCTGCGGCGCAAATGCACATGGCCCGACAAGGCGCCAGCCTCACTCCAGCTTGGCGCCGGACGCCTTCACCACGTCGGCCCACTTGCGGATCTCGTCGTGGATCAGCTTGCCGAACTGCGCGCCGGTGACGTTGGGAAAGTCCGCGCCCTGCCCGGCCCACACGGTCTTGGCTTCGGGGTCTTGCGCGGCCTTGCGAAAGGCCTCGATGGCGGCGGCCTGCACCTCGGGCGGCGTGCCTTTGGGCGCCCACAGGCCGTACCAGGTGTGCACGTCGTACGCCGGCAGGCCGACTTCGGCGGCGCTCGGCACGTCGGGGATGGCGGGGTTGCGCTTGTTGCCCGCCACCATCAGCGCCTTGATGCGACCGCCCTTGATGTGGCCAGCGGACGAACCCAGGCCGTCAAACGCCATGTCCACGGTGCCGGAGATCAAATCCTGCAGCGCCGGCCCCGCGCCGCGGTAGGGGATGTGGGTGATCGAGGTTTTGGTCTGCTGCTTGAAGAGCTCGCCCGCCAGATGGTGCACCGAGCCGGCACCGGCCGAGGCGTAGTCGAGCTTGCCGGGGTTCTTGCGGATCAGCTCGATGAATTCCTTGTAGCTGCCGGTGTTGGCCCGCTTGCTGTTCACCACCAGCACCTGCGGCACGCTGGCCAGCTGGATCAGCGGCACGAAGTCTTTCTCGATGTCGTAGTCGAGCTTGGGGTACATGCTGGGCGCGACCACGTGGTGCGCACCGCCCATGAACAGCGTGTAGCCGTCGGCCGGCGCCTTGGCCGCCACCGAGGCGCCCAGCGTGCCGCCGGCGCCGCCGCGGTTGTCGATGACCAGCGCCTTGCCCGTGAGCTTGGAAAACTGCGTCGCCAGCGGGCGCGCAAAAGCATCGGTGCCGCCGCCGGCCGGAAACGGCACGATCAGCGTGACCGGCTTGGCCGGCCAGGCGGCCTGCGCGCGCGCGGCCAATGGCAAGGCGCAGGCTGCGGATGCGGCGATGAGCGCGTGGCGCCGGCTGATGGAAAGGCTCATGGGGTTTGTCTCCTGTCGTGGTTCTCGAACATGCCAGCGGTCAATCTTGCAGGCTTTCCATGGCGCCGGATACGGGGACTTTTCCCTGTGCCAGCAGCGCGCGGTGCTTGTCCAGGCGCTTGAGGTCATACAGGTAATTCACCATCAGGCCGTACGACTGCTTGAGGCCCTTGGGCGACGGGTCGCCGAGCCAGTTCAGCCGCTCCACGCGCGCGCCATTCCCTAAGTGAAAGCGCGCTACGGCGTCCAGCGGGCGGCCGCGGGCGTCGAGGTCGCGGCCCAGATAGCGCGCGGCGGCGCCCAGCAGCCAGCGGCGCAGGGCGGATTTTTCGCCCAGCTCAGGCACGCCGTCCAGCGCCTTCAGCAACGCGCTCGCCTGCAGCTCGGGCTGGCCCAGCTCGCGCGCCAGCGCCTGCCGCGCGCGCGGCGGCATGGCCTGCAGCACCGCTTCGGCGTTCTTGCCCAGCCACGCGCGCAGGCCGGGGATGGGCGAGAGCGTGGCAAACACCTTGAGCTGCGGAAATTCGCCCTTGAGTTCTTCCACCACGCGCTTGATCAGCGAATCGCCAAAGCTCACGCCTTTCAGGCCGGTCTGCGTGTTGCTGATGGAATAAAAGATGGCGGTGGTGGCCTTGTCCAGGTCGTCGGCGGCGCCTTCTTCGTCCAGCAGCGGCGTGATGCTGTCCGCCATGCCTTGCAGCAGCGCCACCTCGACAAAAATCAGCGGCTCGCCCGGCAGGCGCGGGTGAAAGAAGGCGTAGCAGCGCCGGTCTTCGTCGAGCCGGTTCTTGGCGTCGGCCCAGCTCTTGATGTCGTGCACCGCCTCGTACTTGATCAGCTTTTCAACCAGCGCGGCGGGCGAATGCCAGCTGATGCGCTGCAGCTCCAGAAAACCGACGTCGAACCAGGTGGAGAACAAATCTTCCAGCTCGGCATCGAGCGCCAGCAGGCGCTTTTCGTGCTTCAGGTGCGGCAGCAGCTCGGCCCGCAGATCGACCAGAAAGCGCACGCCTTCGGGGAAGGCCGCAAAGCGCTGCAGCAGGCGCGTGCGCGGCGAGGCAAAGGCCTTGCGCAACTGCACCTCGGCGCGCGCTTCTTCGTCGGTGCCGCGCGCGGCGTCGTAGGCGGCGCGCGCGGTCTCGATGGCCGACGGGTCGGGCGGAAACTGATCGCTCATCAGCAGCCAGCAGTCGCGCCGCTGCTCGGGCGTGGCGCGGGCGTACCAGCCGGCCACGCCAGCGGCGCGGCGGCCGCCCTCGACATCGCTGACCGCCGGGTCGGCCACGTTCTGCAACTCGCGCAGCGTGCGCCGCAACACCCAGGGCGAGAGCGCCTCGCCCTGCCGCCCCAACATGGCGCCCAGACGCTCGCGCGTGCTGCGCAGCTGGCGCGACAGCGCTTCTTCCAGACCTTCTTTTGCTACATTATTCATAGCTGCTTGCGCTTGTCAGTCGGGCGCTGGAGCCCTGAAACATCAAAATCCGGGCGCGGGTGGCTGGCGCCGTGTGGCCCACACCCACATCAGCACGCCCGCCACGATCATCGGGATGCACAGCCACTGCCCCATGCTCATGCCCAGCGCCAGCAGGCCCAGGTGCGCATCGGGCTCGCGGAAGTATTCGGCGATGAAGCGGAACAGGCCGTAGCCGGTGAGGAAGGCACCACTCACCTGCCCCATCTGGCGCGGCTTGCGCGCGTACAGCCACAGCAGGATGAACAACAGCACGCCTTCCATCAAGAACTGGTAGATCTGCGACGGGTGGCGCGGCGCATCACCCGCGCCGCGAAACACCATGCCCCAGGGCAGCGACGGATCGGCCACGCGGCCCCACAGCTCGCCGTTGATGAAGTTGCCCACGCGGCCCGACGCCAGGCCCAGCGGCACGCAGGGCGCAATCAAATCCGTCACCTGCAGCCACGGACGCTCGCGCCGGTGCGCCCACAACGCCATGGCGACGATCACGCCCAGCATGCCGCCATGAAAGCTCATGCCGCCCTGCCAGATGGCGAAAATTTCCAGCGGGTGCGCGGCGTAATACGCCGGCTTGTAGAACAGGCAGTAGCCGATGCGCCCGCCGGCAATCACGCCCAGCACGCCCCAGAACAGCAGGTCTTCGATGTCCTGGCGCGTCCACGGCTTGGGCTGCGTGATCGACGCATACGGCTCGTGCCGCAGGCGCCGCGTGGCCAGGAAGAAAAACAGCGCGAAGGCAACCAGATAGGTCAGTCCATACCAGTGGATCGCCAGCGGCCCGAGCTTGATGGCGATGGGATCGATTTGCGGGTGCATCAGCATGGCGCCGATTGTGCACGGCCGCTACGGCGCCCGGGTGTTTGCGGGTGCCTACAATTCCAAGGCAAGCTTTCCCACGACAACCGACCCGGAACCTGGCCCATGAACACCTCCAAACGCCTTCTGAACGAACGCAGCGCCCACATCACGCAAGGCAAGAGCCGCGCGCCCAACCGCGCCATGTACTACGCCATGGGCTACCAGGAGGCGGACTTTCAAAAGCCCATGATCGGCGTCGCCAACGGCCACAGCACCATCACGCCCTGCAACAGCGGCCTGCAGAAGCTGGCCGACGCGGCGATTGCCGGCATCACCGAGGCCGGCGGCAACGCGCAGGTGTTCGGCACGCCGACCATCAGCGACGGCATGTCGATGGGCACCGAGGGCATGAAGTACAGCCTGGTCAGCCGCGAGGTGATCAGCGACTGCATCGAGACCTGCGTGCAAGGCCAGTGGATGGACGGCGTGGTCGTCATCGGCGGCTGCGACAAGAACATGCCCGGCGGCATGATGGGCATGCTGCGCGCCAACGTGCCGTCGATCTACGTTTATGGCGGCACCATTCTGCCGGGGCGCCTGCATGGCAAGGACATCAACCTGGTCACCGTGTTCGAGGCCGTTGGGCAGAACGCCGCCGGCAAGATGCCCGATGCCGAGCTGAAGGAGATCGAGCGCCACGCCGTGCCCGGCACCGGCTCGTGCGGCGGCATGTACACCGCCAACACCATGTCGTCGGCCTTCGAGGCGCTGGGCATGAGCCTGCCCTACTCCAGCACCATGGCCAACCCGCACGACGAAAAGCAGAACTCGGCCAAGGAATCGGCCAAGGTACTGATTGAGGCGATTGCCAAGAATTTGAAGCCGCGCGACATCGTGACCAAAGAGGCGATCGAGAACGCCGTGGCCGTGATCATGGCCATTGGCGGCTCGACCAACGCGGTGTTGCACTTCCTGGCCATCGCGCACGCGGCGGAAGTGGATTGGTCCATCGACGACTTCGAGCGGATCCGCAAGAAGGTGCCCGTGCTGTGCGATCTGAAGCCCAGCGGCAAGTACATGGCGGTCGATCTGCACAAAGCCGGCGGCATTCCGCAGGTGATGAAGATGCTGCTGAAGGCCGGCCTGATCCACGGTGATTGCATGACGATCACCGGCAAGACGGTGGCCGAAAACCTGAAGGACGTGCCCGACGCGCCGCCCGCAGGCCAGGACGTGATCCGCCCGATGGATGCGCCCATGTACGCGCAAGGCCACTTGGCGATCCTGAAGGGCAATCTGTCGCCCGAAGGCTGCGTGGCCAAGATCACCGGGCTGAAAAACCCCGTCATCACGGGCCCGGCGCGCGTGTTCGACGACGAGCAGTCGGCGTTGCAAGCCATTCTGGACGGCAAGATCGTGGCCGGCGACGTGATGGTGCTGCGCTACCTGGGCCCCAAGGGCGGCCCCGGCATGCCCGAGATGCTGGCGCCCACTGGCGCGCTGATCGGCGCGGGCTTGGGCGAAAGCGTGGGCCTGATCACCGACGGGCGTTTTTCTGGCGGCACCTGGGGCATGGTGGTCGGCCACGTGGCGCCCGAGGCGGCGGCCGGCGGCAACATCGCGCTGATCGAGGAAGGCGATTCGATCACCATCGACGCCAAGCAGCTGCTGCTGGAACTGCACGTGGATGAAGCCACGCTGGCCAAGCGCCGCGCCGCCTGGAAGGCGCCCGCCCCGCGCTACACGCGCGGCGTGCAGGCCAAGTTTGCGCACAACGCGTCGAGCGCGAGCAAAGGCGCGGTGCTGGACGATTTCTGCGCCTGACGGTCGGAAGGGCATCGAACGGGTGACGTGTTCGGCGTCACCCGTTTACTATCATTACAGTAGCTGCTCGCGCTTGCTCATCAAGCGCTGGTGGCCTTTTTGACCCTTAACTAACCGTCAGCGCCGGCGCGGTGGCGCCGTCCTGGCCTTTTGCCCGATCGCCTCGCGGTGGCGGTTGATGCGGTCCAGCTTGCGCTGGTCCTCGGCTTCCATCGCCTTGCGCTTGGTGTAGCCCGACCAGTCCGCCCAGGTCCACCACAAGGCCGCGGCCGCAAACGGCGCCAGCACGATCCACCACGACCAGGCGGCCACCGGACCGATTTCCTGCCATTTCATGAGCAACAAGACGATCCCGATTCCCAGCAAGTACATGGTCTTTCCTTGATTTACGCCAGTTTTGCTCTTGGGCCAAGTCAACCGGCCGCCTTAGAATGGCGTTGAACGACTGTAGCGCAACTACCCACGATGGAGATATGACGATGAAGCGTGTTCTGTTGACTTTTGCCGCCCTGGCCGCCGTCACGATGGCCGCACCCGCCATGGCGGACGAAGCACTGGCAAAGTCCAAAAACTGCATGGCTTGCCATTCAGTCGACAAAAAACTGGTCGGCCCCTCCTACAAGGACGTGGCTGCCAAGTTCGCCAAGGATCCCGGCGCGGTCGACATGCTGGCCGGCAAGATCATGAAGGGCAGCAGCGGTGTGTGGGGCGCGGTCCCAATGCCCCCCAACGCCAACGTGAGCGAAGCCGAAGCCAAGAAACTGGCCGCTTGGGTCATGAGCCTCAAGTAATCCGTTCGCGGCGCCACTGGCGCAGCACAAAAAAAGCCCGCGAATCGCGGGCTTTTTTTCGTCCGTCAGCAGGCCGCGGAGCAGGCCATCCCGGAACGCCGCGCTCGGGGTCTCCCCGAGCGCCAGCGTTGTCCCCCTGGGGGGAAGACGCCGCAGGCGGCTCAGGGGGGATCAATAAGTCTGATCCAGCTGCGTCAGGATCGCCGGATTCTCCAGCGTGGTGGTGTCCTGCGTGATCTGCTCGCCCTTGGCCAGGCTGCGCAACAGGCGCCGCATGATCTTGCCCGAGCGCGTCTTGGGCAGGTTCTCGCCAAAGCGGATGTCCTTGGGTTTGGCGATGGGTCCGATCTCCTTGGCCACCCAATCGCGCAGCTCCTTGGCGATCTGCTTGGCCTCGTCGCCCTGCGGCAGCGGGCGCTTGAGCACGACAAACGCGCAGATCGCCTCGCCCGTGGTGTCGTCGGGCCGGCCCACCACCGCCGCTTCGGCCACCAGGTCGGTCTTGGAGACCAGGGCCGACTCGATTTCCATCGTGCCCATGCGGTGGCCCGACACGTTCAGCACGTCGTCGATTCGGCCGGTGATGCGGAAGTAGCCGGTCTCGGCATCGCGCACGGCGCCGTCGCCAGCCAGGTAATAGCCTTTCAGCTCTTCGGGAAAGTAGCTTTTCTTGAAGCGCTCGGGGTCGTTCCAGATGGTGCGGATCATGCTGGGCCACGGCTTTTTGAAGACCAGGATGCCGCCCGAGCCGTTGGGCACGTCGTTGGCGGCCTCATCGACGATGGCGGCAAAAATGCCCGGCAGCGGCAGCGTGCACGAGCCCGGCACCAGCGGCGTGGCGCCCGGCAGCGGGTTGATCATGTGGCCGCCGGTTTCGGTCTGCCAGAAGGTGTCGACGATGGGGCAACGCTCGCCACCGACGTTCTTGTAGTACCACATCCAGGCTTCGGGGTTGATCGGCTCGCCCACGCTGCCGAGGATGCGCAGGCTGCTCAGATCCGAACTCTTGGGGTGCACTTTCTCATCGGCTTCCGACGCCTTGATGAGCGAGCGGATGGCGGTCGGCGCGGTGTAGAAGATGCTGCACTTGTGGCGCTCGATCATCTGCCAGAAGCGGCCGGCATTCGGGTAGGTGGGCACGCCCTCGAACACGATCTCGGTGGCGCCGGCGGCCAGCGGGCCGTAGACGATGTAGCTGTGGCCCGTGACCCAGCCAATGTCGGCCGTGCACCAGAAGATGTCTTCGGGCTTGAGGTCGAACGTCCAGTCCATGGTGAGCTTGGCCCACAGCAGGTAGCCGCCGGTGGAGTGCTGCACGCCCTTGGGCTTGCCGGTGGAGCCGCTGGTGTAGAGCACGAACAGCGGATGCTCGGCATCGACCATCTCGGGCGGGCATTCCGTGCTCTGGCCTTCGAGTATCTGGCTGAAGGTCTTGTCGCGGCCGGCGACCATGTTGCAGGCGCTGGGCGTGCGCTCGTACACGAAGACGTTCTTGATCGACTCGCAGCCGCCCATGCCCAGCGCCTCGTCGACGATGGCTTTGAGCGGCAGTTCCTTGCCGCCGCGCATCTGGTAGTTGGCGGTGATCACCGCCACCGCGCCGCCGTCCTGAATGCGCTCTTGCACCGCCTTGGCCGAGAAGCCGCCAAACACCACGCTGTGCGTGGCGCCGATGCGCGCGCAGGCCTGCATGGCGACGATGCCCTCGATCGTCATGGGCATGTAGACCAGCACGCGGTCGCCCTTCTGGATGCCGTGGCTCTTGAGCGCATTGGCGAACTGGCTGACGCGCGTCAGCAATTCGCGGTACGTGACCTTGGTGACTTCGCCGCCATCGGCCTCGAAGATGATGGCGGTCTTGTTCTCGACCGGCGTGCCCATGTGCTTGTCGAGGCAGTTGGCACTGGCGTTCAGCTGGCCGTCGGCAAACCACTTGTAGAACGGCTTGTTCGATTCATCCAGCACCTGCGTCGGCGGCTTCGACCACACCACGTTTTCCTTCGCCAGGCGCGACCAGAAGCCGTCGAAATCGCGCTCGGCCTCGTCGCACAAGGCCTTGTACGCATCCATGCCGCTGATGCGCGCCGCCTTCACGGTGGCTTCGCTGGGCGGGAACACGCGGTTTTCAACCAGAACCGATTCAATGGTGCTCATGTCTCTTGTCTCCTTTTTTCGTTGCAATACCGTTAAGGCGCGCGGGTGCGGCGCCGCAAACTTTTGGATGATCGGGCGAGGCTCTTACAAACCTCTGACTCGCGCGACTCTAGCGCTGACGAGGCGCCCTGCCCGCGCGATGCCAGGTCCTACAATACGCCGTTTTTTCAAGCACCCTCTTCATGAGCGACCCCGTCCAGGCCCCCATCAACCGCCCGCTGCGGCCGCTGCCCCGGCTGATTTTCGCCAGCCGCTGGCTCCAGTTGCCGCTGTACCTGGGCCTGATCCTGGCGCAGGCGGTGTACGTGGTGCACTTCATCGTCGAGCTGGAGCACCTGATTGCCGCCGCCTTTGGCAGCCAGACCGCGCTGCAGGCGTTGGTGACCAGCATCGGCTACAAGAGCGATGTGCCCATCACGGCGCTGAACGAAACCGTGATCATGCTGGTGGTGCTGGCGCTGATCGACGTGGTGATGATCTCCAACCTGCTCATCATGGTCATCGTTGGCGGCTACGAGACCTTTGTCAGCCGGCTGCGGCTGGAAGGGCATGAAGACCAGCCCGAATGGCTCGACCACGTCAACGCCAGCGTGCTGAAGGTGAAGCTGGCGCTGTCGATCATCGGCATCAGCTCGATCCACCTGCTCAAGACCTTCATCAACGCCGGCAACTACACCGACAAAGTGCTGATCGCGCAGACGCTGATCCACATCACCTTCTTGTTCTCGGCCATGGCGATCGCCTACACCGACAAGCTGATGTCGGCCGGCGAGGCGCATCGACATTGAGTTACTCGGGTTTTTGAATGAAATGTGCCGCCAGCGCTTGATGGACAAGCGCGAGCAGCTCATTTATCGATAGCGTTCAACGATTCACCGGTCATCGTCGCCGGCACCACCCAGGCGTCGAACTGCTCCCCGCTCACGTGCCCGCTGGCCAGCGCGGCTTCGCGCAGGCTAGTGCCTTCCTTATGCGCCTTCTTGGCGATCTGCGCCGCCTTGTCGTAGCCGATGTGCGGGTTGAGCGCGGTCACCAGCATCAGCGAGCGTTGCACCAATTCGTCAATCCGCGCGCGGTTCGGCTCGATGCCGACAGCGCAGTGGTCGTTGAAGCTGGTCATGCCATCGGCCAGCAGGCGCACGCTCTGCAGGAAGTTGTGCGCGATCATGGGGCGGAACACGTTGAGCTCGAAGTTGCCCGATGCGCCGCCGATGTTGATGGCCACGTCGTTGCCCATGACCTGCGCGCACAGCATGGTCAGCGCCTCGCTCTGCGTCGGGTTGACCTTGCCGGGCATGATCGATGAGCCGGGCTCGTTTTCGGGAATGCTGATTTCGCCGATGCCGCTGCGCGGCCCGCTGGCCAGCCAGCGCACGTCGTTGGCGATCTTCATCAGGCTGGCGGCCAGGCCTTTCAGCGTTCCGTGGGCGTAGACCAGCGCATCGCAGCTGGCCAGTGCCTCGAACTTGTTGGGCGCGGTGACAAAAGGCAGCTTCGTCAGTCGCGCCAGTTCGGCGGCGACGGCTTCGGCATAGCCCTTGGGCGCGTTCAAGCCCGTGCCGACGGCCGTGCCGCCCAGCGCCAATTCGCACAGGTGCGGCAGCGCGCAGCGCACGTGGCACTCGGCATGGTCGAGCTGCGCCACGTAGCCTGAGAATTCCTGCCCCAGCGTCAGCGGCGTGGCGTCTTGCAGGTGCGTGCGGCCGATCTTGACGATGTCCTTGAAGTCACGCGACTTGGCGGCCAGCGTGGCGCGCAGCTTGGCGAGGGCTGGCAGCAGGTGGTTTGTCAACGCCTCCACCGCCGCCACGTGCATGGCCGTGGGAAACACGTCGTTGCTCGACTGGCTCTTGTTCACGTCGTCGTTGGGGTGCACCAGGCGCGCCTCGCCGCGTTCGCCGCCCAGCAGTTCGCTGGCGCGGTTGGCGATGACCTCGTTGAGGTTCATGTTGGTCTGCGTTCCCGACCCGGTTTGCCAGACCACCAGCGGAAACTCATCGGGGTGCTGACCGGCCAGCACCTCGTCGACGGCGCCCACGATGGCGTTCGATTTCTTCTCATCCAGCAAACCCAGCCGCTGATTGACCACCGCCGACGCGCGCTTGACCAGCGCCAGCGCGCGGATGATCTCGCGCGGCTGGCGCTCGCCGGAGATGTCGAAATTGAGCAGCGAGCGCTGGGTTTGCGCGCCCCACAGCCGGTCGGCCGGCACGTCAATGGGGCCGAAGGTGTCGCGCTCGCTGCGGCTGGGTTGGGATGGCAGGGCGGAATAAGTCGAATTCATGGTCAAGGGTCGTTCTTGATGGTTCGGGCGCGCGCATTGGCGCTCTTGTCCTACAAAAGGTGCAGCGCCGGCGCATGGCTGCCGCTCTGTGCGCTGCATAGACGGGCCTGCGTCGCACGGCGATGGCGACACCCGCGTCACATCACCACGAGGCAGCCATTGTGCGCAGCGAGGGGCTGCGGCGCAATTGCCATACGACCAACCGGGAAAACAGGAGAGTCCACCATGTCCACCTTTGAAACGCTTGCACGCGATCTGGCCACGCGCTTTGATCTCGGCAACCAGGCCACGCCCTTCTTGCGCATGTTGATGGCGCACATGACCAACCCCGACAAGGGCGGTTTGCCCGGCTTCGTGCAAAGCTTGCGCAGCGCCGGCTGGAACACGCTCGACAGCTGGCTCGGCCGCGCCGACCTGGCCACCAACGCCACCGAAGAGCACATTGAACGCGCGTTTGGCCACAACGGCGGCCTGATCGGCAACATCACCGGCAAGCTGGGCTTGCGCCGCGACACCATCGTGCGCGCAATCGCCTTTGCCGTGCCTGCGCTGCTGGGCCGCCTGACCCCCAGCGGCACGGTGCCCACCGTGCTGCCGCCCGAAGCCACCACCTACATTGGCGACCGCCGCGAATGGATCGTGCCGGCGACGGCCGTGGCTGCGGCCCCGGTGGCTGCGGCGCGCGGCGGCATGGGCTGGCTGCCGTGGGTCATCGCCGCGCTGGTGGCCGCCTTGCTGCTGGGCTGGTGCACCATGCAGAAGGAGCCGGCCGACGTGCCTGCCGCGCCTGCGACACCCGCTTCGACCACGGACGCGCCCGCCACCCCCACGACCCCCGCACCCTCGGCCCCGGTCGAAAACACGGTGCCGGCCCCCAGCGGCACCACGCCGCCGCCGAGCGTGCAAGCCACCGAAGAGCCGGCCGGCGCCGGCATCCTGGCCTGGCGCCTGGACGACATGCCCGCGCTCAAGGTCTACTTCGACAGCGGCAGCACCACCATCACGCCTGAGTTCAACGACAAGGCCAAGGACCTGGTCGACTACCTGGCCGCCAACTCCGGCGCCAATGCCGCCATTTCGGGCTTCAACGATCCGACGGGCGACCCGGTGAAGAACGCCGAGCTGTCCAAGAACCGCGCCCAAGCCGTGCAGGCCGCTCTGGTGTCGGCCGGTGTCGCTGCCGATCGCCTGGAACTGCGCAAGCCGGCCGACACCACCGGCACCGCCGCCACCAACGCCGCCTCGAGCCGCGTGGAAGTGACGGTGTTCAAGTAAAGCGCCCTTGAGCGTGAAGCGCGCACCGCCGCGCTTCAACGCCCCAACCAAAAAGCTCGCGCCAGTGTGCGGGCTTTTTGTCGTCCCGCACGGCTTGCGCCGCCGTCAGGCGCCTGGAGGCGAGCCGGCCGATAATTCCGGCTTTGCTTTCCCACCCCACTTCGCGCCATGCCCACGACCATCCGCCAAGAAGACCTGATCGAATCCGTTGCCGCCGCGCTGCAGTACATCAGCTACTACCACCCGGCCGACTACATCGCCCACCTGGCGCGCGCCTACGAGCGCGAGCAATCACCCGCCGCCAAGGACGCGATGGCGCAGATCCTCACCAACAGCAAGATGAGCGCCACCGGCCACCGGCCGATCTGCCAGGACACCGGCATCGTCAACGTGTTCCTGAAAGTCGGCATGGACGTGCGCTGGGAAGGCTTCACCGGCAGCCTCGACGACGCCATCAACGAAGGCGTGCGCCGCGGCTACAACCACCCGGACAACACGCTGCGCGCTTCCGTCGTCGCCGACCCGCAGTTCGCGCGCAAGAACACCAAGGACAACACACCCGCCGTCATCGTGACCGAGATCGTGCCCGGCAACACGGTCGATGTGACCGTGGCCGCCAAGGGCGGCGGCTCTGAAAACAAGAGCAAGATGGCGATGCTCAACCCCAGCGACAGCATCGTCGACTGGGTGCTGAAAACCGTGCCCACCATGGGCGCCGGCTGGTGCCCGCCCGGCATGCTGGGCATCGGCATCGGCGGCACGGCCGAGAAAGCCGTGCTGCTGGCCAAGCAAAGCCTGATGGACGACCTGGACATGTATGAGTTGCAGGCCAAGGCGGCCAGGGGCGATGCGCTGTCCGACGTCGAAAAGCTGCGGCTGGAGCTGTTCGACAAGGTCAACGCCCTCGGCATCGGCGCGCAAGGGCTGGGCGGGCTGACGACGGTGCTGGACGTGAAGATCGCCCTGTACCCCACGCACGCCGCTTCCAAACCTGTAGCAATGATCCCCAACTGCGCGGCGACCCGCCACGCACATTTCGTGCTGGATGGCAGCGGCCCGGTCTACCTCGACCCGCCCTCGCTCGACCTGTGGCCCAAGGTCGAATGGGCGCCCGACACCGAGAAGAGCCAGCGCGTCAACCTGGACACGCTGACCAAGGAAGAAGTCGCCAGCTGGAAGCCCGGCCAGACCCTGCTGCTGAACGGCAAGATGCTCACCGGCCGCGACGCCGCACACAAGCGCATCCAGGACATGCTGGCCAAGGGCGAGAAGCTGCCGGTCGATTTCACCAACCGCGTCATCTACTACGTCGGCCCGGTCGATCCGGTGGGCGATGAAGCCGTGGGCCCCGCCGGCCCCACCACCGCCACGCGCATGGACAAATTCACCGACATGATGCTGTCGCAGACGGGCCTGATCGCCATGATCGGCAAGGCCGAGCGCGGCCCCACCGCGATCGAGGCGATCAAGAAGCACAAGTCGGCGTACCTGATGGCCGTGGGCGGCGCGGCCTACCTGGTCAGCAAGGCCATCAAGACCGCCAAGGTGGTCGGCTTCGAGGATCTGGGCATGGAAGCGATTTACGAGTTCGACGTGGTCGACATGCCCGTGACCGTGGCCGTCGATGCCGGCGGCACCAGCGCGCACATCACCGGCCCGGCCGAGTGGGAAAAGCGCATCGCCTCGGGTGAGTTCAAGGGCATCTCGCTCGCCACCGCTTGACCACTGCATCCGTGCCGCGTGCCGACGCGCCCATCGGCGTGTTCGACAGCGGCATCGGTGGCCTGTCGGTGTTGCGCGCGCTGCGGGCCGCGCTGCCGCACGATGACTTCGTCTACTTCGCCGACAGCGCGCATGCGCCCTATGGCGAGCGCGATGACGCGCACGTGCAGGCGCGCTCGCGTGCCGTGCTGGCCGAGCTGCAAGCCGCGCACGGCATCAAGGCCTTCGTCATCGCCTGCAACACCGCCACGGCGGCCGCGGCCGAGGCGCTGCGCGCGGCGCACCCGGACCAGGTCATCGTCGGCATCGAGCCAGCGCTCAAGCCCGCGCTGACGCTCACGCGCACCGGGCGCATCGGCGTGCTCGCCACGCGCGGCACGCTGGCCAGCCCTAAGTTTCGCGCCCTGCACCACGGCCTGGCGACACGCGCCGAGTTCGTGCTGCAGCCGTGCGACGGACTGGCGAATGCTATAGAAAAAGAAGCTGCTTGCGCAGATGGGACAAGCGCCAGGGCCTTGATTGATCAATATCTTTCGGCGCTCGGCCCGCTGGGCGCCGACCCGGGCGCCATCGACACGCTGGTGCTCGGCTGCACGCACTACCAGCTGGCGCGGCAGCACCTGCTGGCCAGCCTGGCCGGCCGCGCGGTCACGCTGGTCGATCCGGCCGACGCCGTGGCGAGCCATGCGCGCACGCGTCTGGCCGAGGCCGGTTTGGCACGCCCGGCCGTTGATCGCGCACCGGGCGCTGTGCGGCTGTGCGCCTCGGGCGCCGATGCGGCGCTGCATGCGGCGGCCGCGCGCTGGCTCCCCTGAAACATCAGCGGCCCAGCGCACGCATACATGATCAAAAATGGCTGCAGCGCACGCCGAACAAGCGCAAGCAGCTCCTCTTTTTATAGTTTCTGTTGACCCATGGCGCGTCCGCGCACCACGTCAATGGGCGCCAGCGCCATCAGCCCCAACACGAACAACAGCGTGGTGCAGGCAATCGCCACGCGCTGGTTGCCGCCGGTGCCCCAGGTGATCAGGCCGTAGGCCAGCGGCCCGACGATGCTGGCCAGCCGGGTGGCAAAGCTCCACAAGCCGAAGAATTCAGCCAGCTGGGCTCGCGGCGCGAACAGCCCCACCATGGCACGCCCGACCGACTGGCACGAGCCCATGCACAGGCCCGCAATCGTCGCCGCGACCCAGAACTGACCCTTGGTCGCCGCCAGCGCGGCGATGACGCAGGTGGCGATCCAGCCCAGCAGCGTCAGGCCCAGCGTCAGCTTGTGGCCGATGCGATCTTGCAAATGACCGCCCCCAAACGCACCCGCGGCGGCGGCGACGTTGAGCACCAGGATGAGCACCATGGTTTCCTGCGGCAGGAAGCCGATCACCTGCTCGGCATAAATCGCCGCCAGCGTGATCGCCACCGCCACGCCGCCCTGGTAGGCCACGGTGCAGGCCAGCAGCCAGATGAAGTCGCCGTAGCGGCGCGCCTCGCCAAAGGTCTGCTTCAACCGCGTGAACCCGGCGCCAACGGAACTCGCCGCGCCGTCGGATGACACGCCCTGCGCCCGCTCGCGCAGCAGCGCGAAGGTGACGCTAGCAGCCAGCGCATACACCACCGCCGTGATCAGCAGCGTGACCGGCACGAACTGCGACGCGCCCTGTCCCTGGCTTTGCGCATGCAGCACATACGCCAGGCAGCCGGCCAGCGTCAGCATGCCGCCCAGATAGCCGAAACCCCAGCCCCAGCCGCTGACCTTGCCCATGGCTTCGGGCCGCGCCAGCTCGGGCAGGAAGGCCGCGGTCAGCGACTCGCCATACGAGTAGAAGGTGTTGGAGACGATGATGAGCACCATCGCCAGCAGCACGCCGCCGGGACGCACCAGCGCCATCGCTGCAGTGGCGACGACGCAACCCGCCGTGGACCAGATCAGCAGCTTTTTCTTCGCGCCATGCAGGTCGGCCCACGCGCCCAGGCTGGGCATGGTGAGCATGACGATGGCGTAGGAAATGGACAGCGCCACCGTCCACGCCAGCGGCGCCCAGTCGGCCCCGCCCGCCACGCCGCCCACGAAGTAGGCCGCAAACACCGCCGTGATGACCACGGTGGTGTAGCCCGAGTTGGCGAAGTCGTACATCGCCCAGCCGAACAGCTCGCGCCGCTGCACGCCGGGGTTCAGCACGTCGGACGAGAACAAGGCCATGCTGCGCGTCTCCAGCCGGCGCCATCGGCCGGCCAGCGCGCAGCATAGCAATCAGGGATGACGCGCCGGCCGCGTGGGCCGGCTTGGCGTCAGTGCAGGTGGCGCGGGCGCCGGCCGCCGCCGTGCCCCGGCGTGCCGCTGCCCGGCCCGCGCGGCGGCTTGCCCAGTTCAAGCGAACTGGTGAGCGCCGAATAGCGGCCTTCGAACAGCTTGTCGATCTCGCTGACCACGCCGCCGAGTTCGGCGCCGTCGAAATGGCGCTCCATCAGCGCGACCACGTCCTCGACCAGCAGATTGCGTTGGGCCTGCATGATCGCCTCGGGCGTCGGGCCGACAAACAGCAGCACGAAGTCGTCGCGCGACTCGCGCTCGGCCTCTTCGTCCTCGTCGTCGAACTCGGCATCGTAGAAGGTGACTTCGATCTGCGAGCCTTCGGCCGACAGCTCGTTCAGGTTCATGCACAGATCGTCGAGCTGATGGCGAAAATTGTCTTCGCCCGGCAAGGTCCAGCACATCTGCAACAGGTGCTGCTGTGGGTCGAAGCGAATGCCCGGCTCGTCCTCATAAAGGCTGGCCGCACCATCGGCGAGCGAGCGGGCGCCAGCGTACTTCCAGAGGGGTTTGAGGGCATCCTGCAGGGCGTCAAAGCCCACGTCGGGACGAAGTTTCACGTCGCCATGCACGTGAATCTCGAAAGGTGCATCTTCATGATTCATGGCGTTTTTCCTTCTCTGGTGCCCCGGGCCGGGATCGAACCGGCACGCCCCCTTTCGGGAAAGCGGCGGATTTTAAGTCCGCTGTGTCTACCAGTTTCACCACCGGGGCCAAGCGTGCATTGTCGCAGGCTCGGCAGGCCGCCGCGCGGTGACAAAAAAGTGAGTGGGGGAAGAAAAAGTGGAGGCGCGATCCGGAGTCGAACCGGACTAGACGGATTTGCAATCCGTTGCATAACCGCTTTGCTATCGCGCCGAAGGGAATACAAAAAAAGGAAGCCAAGCTTCCTTTTGATGCAGCCGCCGGCTTGGTGACCGGCTGCGAATTTTGGAGCGGGAAATCAGACTTGCACTAGGGCACTAAGTCGTTGTTTCCCAATCACTTTCTCCGCTGGGGTGATCAGCGAAGACCTTGATTATAGCCCTATTTTGCTTCATCGGCGGCAGAACTGTCCAACGACTTCCAAGGACGTCCAACGAGCATCTATCTATCGGCCGCGAACCGCGGCTCATCCTTGGCGATTGATCTCGCTCTCCAACGTGGTCAGGCGTTCGACGATGCAATCGAAGACCAAGGTCTCGCCGTAGAACATCTGGGCGTCCAGCATGGCCTGGTAGTCCTGCTGCAACGCATTGAGCAACGCGGCATCGGGAATCAACCGCAGGCCACCCGTCTGGCACAGCTCGTAGTGGCTGAACCCGCTGCGGTAGAAGGTCTCCTTGATGCGCAGCACATCACTCAGCAACTCGGTATCGGCCAGCGCCTTGCGACCCACTTCGTGATCGGCCAGGCGCGCCAGGTCATACCAATGCCGCGACAGCCGCTCGGCGCCAGCACGCAGATCAGGACGATGGCACTCGACATGGATCAGCGTGGCTTTCTCCCAGAACGTTCGCATCGGTGACAGCACCGCCACCTGGGCAGTCGGGAACGCCAGCACCGGCACGTGGGCAGCCACATCCGGCACGATCGTCATGGTGTCCTGCGGCAGCGTGGCATTGCGTCCACCGAATTCGAGCAAGACGCTCGGCCGCAGGTAGGCATCCGTGTTCTCCACCGCGCTCGGGTAGTACAGCCATAGCTTCTCCGCGTCATCGCTGACTTCGATGGTGACTTCATGCGCGGGGAGCGCTTGCGCCAGCGCTTGCCGCAGGGCCGGCACCAGTTCCTCGGTGACGTGCTTCACCAAAGCCACCTTGAGCGCATCGGACAGCTTCTTGCGCTGGGTGTTGGAAAGGCTTGCAAGGTCAGGCACATCGGCCACGAGACTCCGGTAGTCGATGGTGACGTCGATGTCCTCGGAGAAACGTTCGATGGCCTGATAGACCTTGGACAGCGACGTGCCGCCCTTGAACGCCATCGGCTTGCGAATCGGCAACGCGAACAAGACACCCAGCACCTGGCACAGCCAGATGTCTTTTTCCAGAATTTCAGCGCGGCGGCCCAGCACCGGTGCCAGGCCATGCAACAACTCGGCCTGCTCGGCCAGGGACAAATCGAAGTAGTGCGCCGTGGATTCAGGCATGGGCCGGTTCGCTTCGCTCGTAGCGGGTCAGGGCTTCCACCATCCAGGCCGGCATCGACGCCTTGGCTCCACTCAGCGCCGCGAACTCGCCCGCTGGCAACTTCTTCGCGATCTGCTTGAACGTGTCCGGTGTGACCTGGCTGCGCCCCAGGTACCAGAGGGCTGACAGCGCTTGGCCTGCAGGCCGGCCCGCCAGCGCCAGTTTGCGCGGCGCCACGTGCTGCAGTCGGACGACCAGTTGGCCCAGCCGGATCTGACGGGGGGAGCCCGTGGTCTGAAAAACCGCCTGCGCCGGCATCTGCGTGGACAGTCCCAGGCGCCGTGCGGCTTCTGCCCCGTGAACCTCGATCGTCGCCCCTTCCGCCTCGGCCACGGTCCGCGCCACCTGCTCGGGCGCAGGCATCGCCTTGATGCCGAACCGCCCGGCCTTGGGCACGATATACAGACCATGACCGATGCGCTCGACGCTGCCCGCCTTCACCAGCCGCATCAAGGCCTGATCGATAGCCGCGCGCGAACCCAGCCCCGCGAACAATGCGGGGGTAAAGGGCTCGCCTGCGGGTTGCGAGGCGATGCGTTCACGGATAGCTTGGGACGTGCTCATGGCTGAATTGACCTTGATTGTTAGATATTTTAGTTAAAAATCTAACATCTGTCACCCACCTCGTTCAGGGGCAATACGGACACCTGGTTCTTGCCGAGTTCTCCAGCAGGCCGCGCGATCACAGCCTCGATGTGAGCGTGCGCTCAGACCTAAAACGAGATCCTTGCAGATCTGCTAGCGCAACTTGTTCGCCAGCCGGGCAAACTCCGGCAGTGGAAAGTTGTGCGGCCGGCCGAAGGATGCGCCAGCGTTCCGTCATCCGAATGGGATAAGTAACGCCGAACACGGCGCTGTTTTCCCTGACGTCAGCCTCGGTCGTCAGAGCGCGACATCGCCTTCAAAGTCCTCGTCCAGGGCGGCTCCATGGCAAGCGAAGGTCTGCATGGCTTGGAGCCAGTCGTCCGGCAGCGGCTGGAGATGGCGTCCGGCGTCGATGTCCTTGTCCAATAGTCCAAGAAATGCCTGGAGGGCTGGGGTTTCTTGCTCGATTTTTGTGCGATGGGACATTTCAGGCCTCCGCACCATTGTTCATCAATGCACTCCCAGCACGTTGAAGACGACTTTGGCAACTGCATCAATCGAATCCTCCGTCACGGCGTCGACCGGGGAGAGGCCATTCAGTCCTTCGAGGGGATCGGACAAAGCCCGATAGAGCGTCCATGTGTCGGATTCGGGCACGCTCTGCAGCACCGTCTGGGTGAGCCGGTGTTTGACCGGATCGAGTTGCCAATCGGGCAGTTTGCGCCCGCGGGGGCCAACGTTGAGTGCCAGCAGTCGTCTCGCGTCGATGTCCTTGTAGATCTGCTGGCGGACTTTGTTCGCCAGCCGGGCAAACTCCGGCAGCGGCAGGTTGTGCGGCCGGCCGTAGGCTTCCAGCATCGCCTCGCGGGCGCGCTGGATATCTGTCCTGCCGGGTGTCCAGCGGGTATCTGCCTTCAAGGCTGCGGCCTGGAAAACCAAGGCATGCTCCACTGCTTGTCGGGACAACGCTATCTCCAGAGACGCGGGCAATTCGACCCGCTGCAGCCATTCCTGCATGAACACCTCCAGTGCAGCCATTCCTGCATGAACACCTCCAGTTCGGCGGCAAAGGCCTCAGCATCACGGACCTCCACGGTGCCGACAAATCGACGCACTTCATCCGGCGTTACTCGAGGCAAGCGACCGGCGATGAGTCTCATGGCGTTCGGCAAGAACACTCTCCTTCAGAGAGCCGTCAGCTTGTTCTCCTTTGTCTCCTGTGTCAACGATGCAACCGGATCAGCGCCCACTCATACCAAGTTGCGTTCAAAGATATAGAAGTTATCCACTTGAAGCCAGTCATTGACTGGGTTCGCGCCGGATCAGCTTCGAGGGCAACGAGGCCTGCGGTGAGTGCGTCCTCGACCGCGTCGAGGTCGGCAAAGACATGATTGGCGAAGCAGTTCTCGCGGATCGCTTCCCACAGGTGCTCGGCCGGGTTGAGCTCCGGGCTGTAGGGCGGCAGGAGCATCAGCCGCATGTTGGGCGGCACGACGAGTTCGCCGGCGATATGCCAACCCGCCTGGTCCATGACCATGAGGACGAATTCGTTGGCGTGACGCTGAGCAACCTCGGCCAGGAATAACGACATCGTCTCGGCGTTGACCCATGGCAGCACGAGGCTGTCGAGCACGCCATCGTGCGGACTGACGGCGCTGAAGGCGTACAGGTACTTGCGCTGCAGCCGCGCACCGACCACCGGGCGCATCCCCCTGGGTGCCCAGCAGCGCCGCGGCGTGCCCAGCAGCCCGAAGCGCCCCTCGTCCTGGAACATCAGCCGCACGCGGCGGCCTTTCTCAGCCTGGTGCCAGGCCTCTTGGTGTACCGCGCGGCGCAGTTTTTTTAAAGGCGGCCTGCGCCGCGACGTTGGCCTTCGGGTGTCGGGGGCGCGGCACGATCTTGCGCCAGCCGTGGCGCTCCAGCAGCCGATAGACCGTCGAGCGGGCCACGGCCTTGTCGGTGCGCTCCTGGTAGGCCTGCTGAATCTCGGCCACCGCGAGTATCCCGCCGGCCTCGGCGCGCTGGACGAACGGGGCCAACAGCTCCTTCTCCTGCGCCGGCGTGAGGTGTTGGTGGCGCCTGCCGCCGCGCCTTCGCACCTCGAAGATGGCTTCGCCTTCCTTGGCCCAGCGCGAGTGCATCACGTGCACCGTGGCCGTGGACCAGCCCAGCAACTGCGCGATCTCTGCCGCAGAACTGCCCAGTGTGGCGCGGATCAGCACGCACTGGATGCGCTGGTACTCCGAATGGCTGGTGGCTCTCTTGAGCCTCTCGGCCAATCGCTCCACGGTGGGCTTGTCGCCAACGATCAGACTCTTCATCCACGACTCCTCGAAGTCCAAGGATGATCATCATATCTAATTTATTGAATGCGACTTGGTATCAATCAGCCACCTGGAATCGGTCAGAGAAAATGCCATGGGCAATGGTTCAAGAACGACAGGAGAAGCCTCGTAGCCGTCATCTTCCCAGTGACAACTTTGCAGCGGTTGCCGTCGGCCGCTGGTGGC
>JAGOVZ010000236.1 GCA_018060485.1 Ottowia sp.
TACGACCACGCCTTTGCCGAGAAGATGACGCGCGTGTTCAACGACGACCTGAAGCACACCAAGCGCTACACGTACGAGGTGTGGGAAAAGCGCCCTTTGACGGAAAAGCTGATCGAGCGCTTTGTGTTGCCGATCAAATCGCAGCTTTGATTGCTATTCAGTTGATAGCTGCTCGCGCTTGTCCATCAAGCGCCAAGGGCCGAAAAGGCTTGAACCACCTCGGGCGGCGCCTGCACCAGCTCGATCAGCACGCCCTCGCCCGCAATCGGAAACTCGTCGTTCGCCTTGGGATGCAGGAAGGTGATGTCATACCCCGCCGCCCCTTGGCGGATGCCACCCGGCGCAAAGCGCACGCCCTGCGCCGTCAGCCATTCGACGGCCTTGGGCAGATCGTCGATCCACAGGCCGATGTGGTTGAGCGGCGTGGTGTGCACGGCCGGCTTCTTCTCAGGGTCAAGCGGCTGCATCAGGTCGACCTCGACCTTGAACGGCCCGCTGCCGATGGCGCAGATGTCTTCATCCACGTTCTCGCGCTCGCTCTTGAAGGTGCCGGTTTTCTGCAGGCCGAACATGTCGACCCACAGCGTCTGCAGGCGCTGCTTGTCGGGGCCGCCGATGGCGATCTGCTGGATGCCGAGGACTTTGAAGGGACGGGTCATGGCTTGTTCCTCTCGATGGGTTAAATATGAATTTGATAGCTGCTTGCGCTTTCCCATCAAGCGCTGCAGCCTGGTTTGACTTAAATTTCTGTGGAGGTGCCGCGCCCCACGCCAGCCGCCGCCATGTCGGCCCAGGCCTTCTCAAGTGAGCCATTCAGGTCGATGGCGCGGCACGCGTCTTCGATCACCGTGGCTTCGAAGCCGGCCGCGCGCGCATCGAGCGCGCTCCAGGCCACGCAGTAGTCGGTCGCGAGCCCACACAGATACAGCTTGCTGATGCCGCGCGCCTTCAGGTACGCCGCCAGGCCGGTGCTGGTGCGCCGGTCGGCTTCCATGAAGGCCGAATAGCTGTCCACGTCGCGGTGAAAACCCTTGCGAATGATGAGCTGCGCCTGCGGCACGCGCAGGTCGTCGTGCAGCGCCGCGTCACGCGTGCCTTGCACGCAGTGCGTGGGCCACAGCACCTGCTCGCCATACGGCAGCGTGATGGTCTCGAACGGCGCGCGGCCCGGGTGATTGGCGGCAAACGAGATGTGGTCGGCCGGGTGCCAGTCCTGCGTGAGCACCACGTTGGCAAAGCGCGGCGCGATGCGGTTGATGACGGGCACGACGGCGTCGCCGTCCGCTACGGCCAAGCCGCCGCCGGGCATGAAGCCGTATTGGGCGTCAACAATGATCAATACCGTGGCGTCGTCAAGCTTGTTCATGGTTTCAACAATCAAAAAGGCCCTCAGCGCTTGATAATCAAGCGCTGGCAGCTATGATTTTCAAAGCATCCTCTCATCGCAGGCGTTGCAGCGCCGGCAGGATGTCGCGCCGGATCAGCGTCAAACCCTGTCCGCGCGCGGCGCTTTCGGGCGTGCGGCGCGAGGTCACGGCCACCACCGCTTGCAGCGCCGGCTCGACGTAAATCCACTGCCCGCCATAGCCGCTGGCCATCGTCGCAGGCCGCGCACCCTGGCGCCCGCGCCCGCCATCGACGACCCACCACAGATAACCGTACGGCTGGCCAACCGGGTAGCCGCCCGCGCTCTGGCGCCGGGTGGCATCACGCACAAACGCGGCGGGCAGCAGCGCGCGGCCCGCCCATTGCCCCTCGCTCAACACCAGTTCGCCGATTCGCGCCATGCCGCGCGTGGTGAGCGACAGGCCGAGCGCACCCAGCTCGCGCCCCAGTGCGCCTTGGCGCCACGCAAACCGCTGAATGCCCAGCGGCGCCAACAGCCGCTGGCGAGCGTATGCGGACAAGGGCTGGCCGACGGCGTTGGCCAGCGCCAGCGCCGCCAGGTTGGCGGCGCCGTTGTCGTAGGCAAAGCGGGTGCCGGGGTCGGCCACGAAGGGGCGACGCACGATCTGGCGCAGGTCATCGTCGCGGTCGCGTTGGGCGGTTTGTTCGCCCGCCCAGCCGGCCGTCATGGTCAGCAGATGCGCGAAGCGCAGGCGCTGCGCGCGCGGGTCGGTCGCCTCGCGCAGCAGTTGCGGCAGGCGCAGCGCCACCAGTTCGCCGGGGCCGCGCACGTGACCATCGGCCTGCGCCGCCCCGAACAGCAGCGCCAGCACGCTCTTGGTGACGGACTGCACGTCCTGCAAGCTGCCTGGCGTGACGCCCGCGCGGTAGAACTCGTACGCCAGGTGGCCGCGATGCAGCACGGCGACGCTTTGCACGTCGGGCATCTGCGTGCGAACGCGCTCATCCCAGCCGGCAAACGCACGCTGGTGCTGCGCTGCCGTGGCCGCTGGTGCCGCGGGCCAGGCGACATCGTCAACCGCCGAGACTGCCGCGCGCTGCGCCCAGGACCGCGACGCAGGCAGGCACAGCGCACCGGCCGACAACGCGGCACCGACCAGCGCCCGCCGACGCGCCTGTGAAACATCGTGGGCCGCAGATGGCACCGTCGTCTCAGAACAAAAAGAGGTGCTGGCGCCCGTCAAGAAAGCGCAGTCAGCTCTTGTTTTTATAGTTTGGTGCTGCGCTGCAGCCAGCCGATCAAGCGTCATCGTCACCACCACTGGCGCGCCAGCGCGCGACCAGCGCTTGCGCCGCCTGCAGCTCCGCCTGTGAATCGAAGTGCACGCCCAGCACCTTCTGCCGCCCCGCCGCGCCGTGCAGCAACTCGACCCGTGACCTGGCCAGCCCGAAGGCCTGCGCCGCCCACGCAAGCAGTGCCTGGTTGGCCTTGCCATCCACCGGCGGCGCGGCCAGGCGCACGCGCAAGGCGGCGCCGTGCGCGCCAGCGGCCTCGGTGCGGCTGGCGCCCGGCGTGGCGTGGATGGCGAGCTTGAGCAAATGGCTCACGCGGTGGCCGCAGCTGGGCGCTTACTGAAACTCCACGATGGCCTGATCCACCGCCAGGCTGTCGCCCTTTTGCGCCCGGACTTCCTTCACCACGCCGTCGGCACTGGCGAACAGCACGTTCTCCATCTTCATGGCCTCGATCACGGCCACACGCTCGCCGGCCTTGACCTCTTGCCCCGGCTGCACGGCCACCTGCACCAGCAGGCCCGGCATGGGCGAGAGCACGAACTTGCTCATGTCGGGCGGCGCCTTGTAGGGCATCAGCTGGTGCAGCTCGGCGGTGCGCGGGTGCATCACGATGGCGTCCATCTGCGTGCCGTTGTGCACCACGCGGATCGCCAGCGGGTTCTTGCCCGCGCCGCGCGCCATCTGCACGGTGAAGGGCTGGCCGTCGACGGTGCCGGTGACGCGCGCGCCGCCGATCTCGTTGTCGATGCTGATGCGGTAGGTCTTGTCGCCCTCGGGCAAGTGCAGCGTGATGGGCGTCGGCTGACCGGGCGGCGTCTCGCCCGCCGACACGTTGGTGTAGCGGTTGTCGCCGCCCTCGCCCAGAACGCACACGGTGAATTCGCGCCGCGGCAGGCGCTTGTAGCCTTCCCAGAACTGACCCTGCAGCCCGCTGGCGCGGTTGCGGTAGAACATGTGCAGGTGGGCGGCCAGCGCCTGCAGGAAGTGCGGGTCGGCGTGCGGCACGTCTTCGGCCTTGAAGCCGTGCGCGTAGTGCTCGGCAATGAAGCCGGTGTTGAAATCGCCGCTCACGAACTTGGGGTGCGCCAGCAGCGCGGCCTGGAACGGGATGTTGCTTTGCACACCCCGGATGACGAAGCCGTTCAGCGCCTCGCGCATGCGCGCAATCGCATCATTGCGGTCGCTGCCGTGCACGATGAGCTTGGCGATCATCGAGTCGTAATACATCGGGATCTCGCCGCC
>JAGOVZ010000058.1 GCA_018060485.1 Ottowia sp.
CGCTCGGGCGTGGCGCTCAGGCTGGTCAATTTCGCCATTGCGCTGGTCGGGCGCGGGCCGGGCATGTTGCCGCTGGTGGCGATTTGCGTGGCGATGTTCCTGGGCGGCATCTCCGGCTCCGGCCCGGCCAACGCGGCGGCCGTGGGCGCGGTGATGATCGCGGCGATGAACCGCGCGGGCTACCCGGCCAGCTATTCGGCCAGCGTGGTGGGTGCGGCGGCGGCCACAGACATCCTGATTCCGCCCTCGGTCGCCTTCATCGTCTATTCGGTGCTGGTGCCGGGCGCGTCGGTGCCGGCGCTGTTTGCCGCCGGCATGATTCCGGGCGTGCTGGCGGGCATCGCGCTCATCGTGCCGGCGGTGTGGATGGCGCGCAAGCACGGCATGGGGCACCTTGAATCGTCGCTGCCGCGCCCGCCGCTGCTCAAGAGTTTCATCGACGCCATCTGGGGCCTGGCCGCGCCAGTGCTGATTCTGGGCGGCATGCGCATGGGCTGGTTCACGCCGACCGAGGCGGCGGTGGTGGCCGTGTTCTACGGGCTGTTCGTCGGCCTGTTCGTGCACCGCTCGATGACGTTGCGCGACCTGTTTCCCATCCTCAAGGAATCGGGCGAGCTGTCGGCGGTGATTCTGCTGGTGGTGTCGCTGGCGGGCATCTTCGCGTTTTCGCTGTCGACGCTGGGCGTCATCGACCCGATCACGCGCGCCATCGTCAACTCGGGGCTGGGCGAATACGGCGTGCTGGCGCTGCTCATCCTGATGCTGATCACCATCGGCATGTTCCTGGATGGCGTGTCGATCTTCCTCATCTTCGTGCCGCTCTTGTGGCCCATCGTGCAGCACTACAACTGGGACCCGGTGTGGTTCGGCGTGCTGCTGACGCTGAAAGTGGCGCTGGGCCAGTTCACGCCGCCGCTGGCGGTCAACCTGATGGTGTCGTGCCGCATTGCGAATGTGCGCATGGAAGAAACCGTGCGCTGGGTCGGCCCCATGCTGCTGGCGATGGGCCTGGTGATGGTGGCCGTCATCATCTGGCCCGAACTGGCGCTGTGGCTGCCGCGCGTGCTGGGGTATTGATTTTTAAGTGTTTTTGGCCGCTGGCGCTTGAGGAGCAAGCGCCACCAGCTATTGTTTTTGTAGTTCATTCAATCAAGGAGACCGTGATCATGAAACTTCGTCGCACCCTGCTGGCCCTGGCCGCTGCCACCACCGCGCTGGCTGGCGCCACCTTTGCGCTGCCCGCCGCGGCGCAGAACTACAAGTCCGAATACCGCATGTCGCTGGTTGTCGGCCCGGCCTTTCCGTGGGGCAAGGGCGGCGAGATCTGGGCCAACAAGGTGCGCGAAAAGACCAATGGCCGCATCAACATCAAGCTGTACCCCGGCGTGTCGCTGATCCAGGGCGACCAGACGCGCGAATTCAGCGCGCTGCGCCAGGGCGTCATCGACATGGCCGTCGGCTCCACCATCAACTGGTCGCCGCAGGTCAAGCAGCTCAACCTGTTCTCGCTGCCCTTCCTGATGCCCGACTACGCCGCCATCGACGCATTGACGCAGGGGGAAGTCGGCAAGCAGATGTTCAGCATCCTCGACAAGGCCGGCGTGGTGCCGCTGGCCTGGGGTGAAAACGGCTACCGGGAGCTGACCAACTCCAAGCACGTCGTCAAGACGCCGGCCGACCTGAAGGGGCTGAAGATCCGCGTCGTCGGCTCGCCGCTGTTCCTGGAAACCTTCACCGCGCTGGGCGCCAACCCGACGCAGATGAGCTGGGCCGACGCGCAGCCCGCGCTGGCCAGCGGCGCGGTCGATGGGCAGGAAAACCCGATGAGCATCTTCACCGCCGCCAAGCTGCAGAACGTGGGCCAGAAGTACCTGACCATGTGGGGCTACATTGCCGACCCGCTGGTGTTCGTGGTCAACAAGCAGGTGTGGGAATCGTGGACGCCGGCCGACCGCGAACTGGTGCGCCAGGCCGCCATCGAAGCCGGCAAGGAGCAGATCGGCATTGCGCGCAAAGGCATGATCGAGCCGGGCCAGCCGCTCTTGAAGGACATCGCCGCCCTGGGCGTGACGGTGACGCACCTGAGCCCCGCCGAGCGCGACGCCTTCGTCAAGGCCACGCGACCAACCTACGACAAGTGGAAGAGCACGGTCGGCACCGATCTGGTGAGCATGGCCGAGAAGGCGATAGCGGCGCGCAAGAAGTAAGCGCGTCGACCAGCCCTGCAAACCCCGCTTCGGCGGGGTTTCTTTTTTGCTATCGATAGAAGAGCTGTTTGCGCTTGATGGACGTGCGCTGAGGCCGTTTTTTTCTTCAACTCCATAATGTTGTGATCGATGACGCTGAGGAGACGGACATGCTCGCACCCGATCAACTGAACGACCTGCTCGCGCCGCTGTTTCCCGGCCTGATGGGCGTGCGCGTGCTGCAGGCATCGCCCGACGAGGTGCGCGCCGAGATGCTGGTGCGGCCGATCTTTGCACCGCTGGCGGCATCCTGCACGGCGGCGCCTACATGGCGTTTGCCGACACGCTGGGCGCGGTCGGCACCGTGATGAGCCTCGCCAAGGGCCAGAGCACGACCACCACCCACTCCAGCACCAAGTTCATTCGCGGCGCGCCCGTCGGCAGCACGGTCACCGGCCACAGCGTGGCGCTGCACCGCGGGCGCCGCACGCACGTCTGGCAAACCGAGGTTCGCAACGCCGAAGGCAAGCTGTGCGCGGTGGTGACGCAGACGCAGTTGGTGATGGGCGCTGGCTGATCCCGCTTGATATGCCACGGTTTCAGGTCATTTGTCCTGAAAACGGCGCCAATCCAGCGCAGACCACTATCAAAAATTGAGCAATCTAACCGACTGCACCACCGCAGGTGCAGGAGTGCTCCAGTGCGCGCGTGGCCGGGCTTGCACCGGCCACGCGCGCGTCCCCCAAGGGGGAAGGCGCGCCAGCGCCTCAGGTGGGTCAATGCTGCAGGATCTTGTTCAGGAAATCCTTGGTGCGCGGCTGACGGTTCTCGGGGTGGCCAAAGAACTCGTCCTTGGAGCAATCTTCCAGAATGCGGCCGCCGACGTCGATGAAGATCACGCGGTTGGCCACCTTGCGGGCAAAGCCCATTTCGTGCGTGACCACCATCATGGTCATGCCTTCCTTGGCCAGGCCCACCATCACGTCGAGCACCTCGCCCACCATCTCGGGGTCGAGCGCGGACGTCGGCTCGTCGAACAGCATCACGATCGGGTCCATCGACAGCGCGCGGGCAATGGCCACGCGCTGCTGCTGGCCTCCCGAGAGCTGGCCGGGAAACTTGTCCTTGTGCGCCATCAGGCCCACGCGGTCGAGCATCTTCAGGCCGCGCGTCTTGGCCTCGTCGGCGCTGCGGCCGAGCACCTTGATCTGGGCAATCGTCAGGTTCTCGGTCACCGACAGGTGCGGAAACAGCTCGAAGTGCTGAAACACCATGCCCACCTTGCTGCGCAGCTTGGGCAGGTCGGTCTTCGGATCGGTGAGCGAAATGCCGTTGACGACGATGTCGCCCTTCTGGATCGGCTCCAGCCCGTTCACGGTCTTGATGAGGGTGGACTTGCCCGAGCCCGACGGGCCGCAGACCACCACCACGTCGCCCTTGTCGATGTTGACCGAGCAGTCGTTCAGCACCTGCACCGGGCCGTACCACTTGGAGACGTTCTTCACTTGAATCATGTTGTCGGACATGGCGGGCTCCTTAGCGAATGATGGCAATCTTTTTGTGCAGCCGCTTGACCACATAGGACAGCGAGAAGCAGATGATGAAGTACAGCACGGCGGCCGTCAGGTACATCTCGATCGGGCGGCCGAAGTTCTTGCCGGCGGTCTCGAAGCCCTTGAGCAAGTCGTAGGCGCCAATGGCGTAGACCAGCGAGGTGTCCTGAAACAGGATGATGGTCTGCGTCAGCAGCACCGGCAGCATGTTGCGGAAGGCCTGCGGCAGGATCACCAGCTTCATGTTCTGGCCGTACGTCATGCCCATGGCCTGGCCGGCAAACACCTGCCCGCGCGGGATCGACTGGATGCCGGCGCGCATGATCTCGCTGAAGTACGCCGCCTCGAAGGCGATGAAGGTGATGAAGGCCGAATACTCGGCGCCGATCGGCCGGCCGATGATGAAGGGCACCAGCAGGAAGAACCACAGGATCACCATCACCAGCGGAATGCTGCGCATGCCGTTGACGTAGATGGCGGCCGGCACGTCGAGCCACTTCTTGCCCGACAGCCGCATCAGCGCCAGGATGGTGCCGAAGAAGATGCCGCCCAGCGTGGCCACGATGGTGAGCGTGATGCTGAACCACAGGCCCTTGAGGATGAAGCCCTGGATCAGGTTCCAGTTGAGGATGGAGAAGTCAAGGTTGAGCATGTCAGTGACCTCCCGCGCCGGTGCCGGACGCCACGAAGCCTGGTACGCGCGCGCGCTTCTCGATGAAGGCCATGATGCGGTTGATCACCAGTGCCGAAATCACGTACAGAATGGTGACGCCGAGATAAATCTCGATGGGGCGCGAGGTTTCCTCACCCGCCTGCAGTGCGAACTGCGTCAGCTCGGGAATCGACACTGCGAAGGCGACCGCCGAGTTCTTGAAGATGTTCATCGATTCGCTGGTGAGCGGCGGGATGATGATGCGGTACGCCATCGGCAGGATGACGTAGCGGTAGTACTGCGGCGTGGTGAAGCCCAGCGCCATGCCCGCGTAGCGCTGGCCCTTGGGCAGCGCCTGAATGCCGGCGCGCACCTGCTCGGCAATACGCGCCGAGGTGAAGAAGCCCAGCGCCAGCACCACCAGCACGAAGGGCGGCAGGCTCTTGAGCGGCGGAATCAGCGCTGGCAAGACGAAGTACCACAGAAAAATCTGCACCAGCAGCGGGATGTTGCGAAACAACTCCACCCAGGCGTTGCCAAAGCGCGTAAGCCAGGGACTGTCGGGCAGCGTGCGGATGACGCCGATGATGGAACCCACCACCAAGGCCACCACCAGCGCCGTCAGCGACACGCCGACGGTCCAGCCCCAGGCCTTGAAGATCCAGTTCAGATAGGTGGGATCCTTGGCAGTGCCCAGACAACTGGCCACCACGTCGCCCGTCAGGGTGTCCTTGCAGAACACCTGCCATTCCATGTTCATCATCTCGCTGCTGCCTCCGCCATGGTGTCCGTTCTCAAATCGAGAACAGCCCGTGAGCTGGCGCGCACGGGCTGTTCAAAAGCTGCGCCAAACAGGCGTTACTTGGACAACAGCTTGGAGGTGTAAGCCTCGGCCGGCTTGTCGTTGGGGTTGGCCCAAGCGGCCTTGGTGCTTTCGTTCATCGGCATGTTCAGCGGTGTGTTGGTCGGCGGAATCGGCTGCATGAACCACTTGTCGTACAGCTTGGCCAGCGAGCCGTCCTTGATCTGGCGCTTGATCGAATTGTCGAGGGCCGCCTTCATCTTGGGATCGTCCTTGCGCAGCATGCAAGCGATCGGCTCGAAGGACAGCGCCTCGCCCACGATGGCGAAATCCTTGGGGTTCTTGGCACGCGCGATGTTGGCCGCCAGGATCGAGCCGTCCATCACGAAAGCGTCGGCACGGCCGGATTCGAGCAGCAAAAAGCTGTCGGCGTGGTCCTTGCCTTGCACTGTCTTGAAGTCGATGTTGGCGCCGCGCTCGTGCCGGCGCAGGTGCTGCACACTGGTGGTGCCGGTGGTGGTGACCACCGTCTTGCCGTTCAGGTCGGCCACGGATTTGATGCCCGAGTTGGCTTTGACGGCCGTGCGCACTTCGTCCACGAACGTGGTGACCGCGAAGGCGGCATCCTTCTGGCGACCGGCGTTGTTGGTGGTCGAGCCGCATTCAAAGTCGATGGTGCCGTTCTGAAGCAGCGGAATGCGGTTTTGCGAGGTGATGACCTGATAGTTGATCTTCAGATTGGGGTTGCCCGTGACTTTCTTCAGATCGTCGACGATGCGCTCGGCCATCTCGGTGTGGAAACCCACGTATTTGCCGCCACCGATGGTGAACGCCAGGCCCGAGGAATCGCGCACGCCCAAATTGACGGTGCCGCTGGACTTGATCTTGGCCAGGGTGTCGTTGGCCTGTGCCGATGCCGTGCCGGCGGCAAGCGCGAGTACGGCCAGAGCGAGAAGCTGCTTTTTCATCCACGTTCCTTTCAAGTGATCAATGAAGCCCCGCCAGACCGGTAGGGCGAGGCTTTATCAACGGCATTCTACGGACCGCTGTCTACGGGGTTACCCTAGCAATCCGCATGCAATTGTGGTGCCAGCTTGGCGTGGCACTGGGCCAGCATTTACGTTGGTGCGTGCTGCTCCGCACTTTGCTGCAGCGCCCACATGTCCGCGTAGCGGCCGCGCGCGGCCAGCAACTGCAGGTGCGTGCCGCGCTCGATGATGCGGCCCAGCTCCATCACCAGAATTTCGTGCGCATCGACCACGGTGGACAGCCGGTGCGCGATGACCAGCGTGGTCTTGCCGCGCGCGGCGCTTTTGATCTCGGCCTGGATGGCGCGCTCGTTGGCCGAATCGAGCGCGCTGGTGGCTTCGTCGAAGATGAGGATGGGCGGGTCTTTCAACAGCGTGCGGGCGATCGCCACGCGCTGCTTCTCGCCACCACTCAGCTTCAGGCCGCGCTCGCCCACCATGGTGGCGTAGCCCTTGGGCGTGCTCATGATGAAGTCGTGGATGTGCGCGGCGCGCGCGGCCTGTTCGACCTCGGCGTCGCTGGCGTCCGGCTTGCCGTAGCGGATGTTGTAGGCCACGGTGTCGTTGAACAGCACCGTGTCTTGCGGAACGATGCCGATGGCGCGGCGCACACTGGACTGCGTGACGGTGCGGATGTCCTGGCCGGCAATCAAAATCTTGCCAGCCTGAACGTCATAAAAGCGGTACAGCAAGCGGGCCAGTGTTGACTTGCCCGAGCCGGACGGCCCCACCACCGCCACCGTCTTGCCGGCCGGAATCTCGAAGCTCACGTCGTGCAGGATCGCTCGCGCGGGCTCGTACGCAAAGTCGACGTGCTCAAAGCGCACATCCACGGGCCCGTTGGTTCTGAGCGCCTCGGCGCCCGGCGCGTCGGCCACCTCGCGCTCGCGGTCCATCAGCGTGAACATCTTGTCCAGGTCGGTCAGGTTCTGCTTGATCTCGCGGTAGATCACGCCCAGAAAGTTGAGCGGGATGTAGAGCTGGATCATGAAGGCGTTGACCATCACCAGATCGCCCAGCGTCAGCCGGCCATCGACCACGCCTTGCGTGGCCATCCACAGCATGGCGACCAGGCCGACGGCGATGATGAGTTGCTGGCCGGCGTTGAGCAGCGACAGCGTGGTCTGGCTTTTCAGGCGCGCGCGGCGCAGCGCCTCCAGGCTTTCGTCGTAGCGGCGCGCCTCGAAGCCTTCGTTGTTGAAGTACTTGACCGTCTCGTAGTTCAGCAGCGAGTCGATCGCCTTGGTGTGGGCGCTTGAATCGGCTTCGTTGGCCTGGCGGCGAAATTGCGTGCGCCACTCGGTCACCACCACCGTGAAGGCGATGTACAGCACCAGCGCGCCACCGGTGATCCAGGCAAAGCGGGCGTCGAACTTCACGGCCAGAATGGTCAGCACCATCGCCACCTCCACCAGCGTCGGCACGATGGAATACAGCGAGAACGACACCAGCGATTCGATGCCGCGCACGCCGCGCTCGATGTCGCGCGTCATGCCGCCGGTCTGGCGCTCCAGGTGAAACCGCAGACTGAGTGCGTGCAGATGCTCGAAGGTCTGCAGCGCGATCTGCCGGCTGGCGCCCTGCGTCGCCTTGGCAAACACGAGCTCGCGCAACTCGGTGAACAGCGAGGTCATCAACCGCAGCGCGCCATAGGCCAGCAGCAAGCCCGCAGGCACCACCAGCAGGGCCGCCGGATCGCCCGGCTTGATCGTCATGCTGTCGATCAGGTTCTTCAGCAGCACGGGCACGCCGACGTTGGCCACCTTGGCGCCGATGACGAACAACAGCGCCGCCAGCACACGCCACTTGTATTGCCACAGGTAAGGCAGCAGCCGCGCCAGCGTGCGCCAGTCGGAGCGCGGGCCGGCGGGCACGTCAGGTGCGGGAACTGATGAAGACAGGCTGCGGGCGCCGCGCATCGTGGACAATCACTTTCTTTTCGTTGCTCAACCACCCCTGTGCCGATCATGGCGCGATCCGCTCATCTCGCTGATGGCCGCGGAGCAGGCCATTCGAGAACGCCGTGGCCGGACCTGCGCCGGCCGCCAGCGTTGTCCCCTTTGGGGAAGGCGCGCAGCGACTCAGGGGTTTCTTATTTTGCCCATGTCCCATTTGTCCAGCTCCGTCACCAGCCACCTGAAGGCCCCCAACACCACGCCCGTCGATGCGCCCGAAGCCACCGTACCGGCCGATCACGTGCTGGTGCTGAAGGTGATTCCGCTGCCGGGCGATGCCAACGCCAACGGCGACATCTTCGGCGGCTGGGTGATGGCGCAGGTGGATCTGGCCGGCTCGGTGCTGCCGGCGCGTCACGCGCAGGGGCGCATGGCCACTGTGGCGGTCAACCAGTTCATCTTCAAGGCGCCGGTGCGCGTGGGCGACATCCTGTCGTTCTACGCCAAGATGGAACGCATCGGCCGCACCTCGATGACCGTGAACGTGGGCGTGTACGCCGAGCGCTTCAACAACCAGGGCCACTACATCAAGGTCACCGAGGCGCAGCTGACTTACGTGGCGATTGACGACGCCGGCAAGCCGCGCCCGGTGCCGGTGCAGCAGCTCTGAGCATTTTCAAGCCCAATGAGCCGCCAGCGCTTGATTGACAAGCGCGAGCAGCTATCAAATCAATAGTCAAGAAACGATGTAAGCAGCCGCGCCGGTAGCGATCAGCGTGCCATCGGCGCCGCGAAACTCCATGCGCGTGCTGGCCACGCGCGAGCCCAGGCGCAGCACTTCGGCGTGCGCGGTGAAGAAGTCGCCGATGCCTTGGCGCAGATAGTCGATGCGCAAGTCGATGGTGCCGAGCTTGACGAAGCGCTCCAGCCGGCGCGCGGGCGGCTCGTCCATGTGGCGCGCGCCGATCGCGGCCATCACCGCCATGCCGCCCATCGCGTCGAGCGTGGCGCTGATGACGCCGCCGTGCAGGCGGTTGTAGCTGAAGTGGCCGACCAGCTCGGGCCGCATGTCGACACGGCCCACCACGTGGTCGGCCGCCATCTCGACCAGCTTCAGGCCAATCACCTGGTTGAACGGAATGCGCTGCTCGAAAACCTGGCGCAGGCCTTCGACGAACTCCGGCTCGAACGGAAGGGGTGGCGCGGCGGTGTGTTTGCTCATGCTTGTTTCTTGACTCAACCATCGACCGGCTGCGCCGGCGTGTCGAGAATGAGTTGATAGAAGGCCACATCCAGCCAGCGCCCGAACTTGAAGCCGGCCTGCCGCACCGTGCCGGCGGGCGTAAAGCCGAGCTTTTCATGCAACGCGATGCTGCCGGCGTTGGCGGCGTCGATGGCGCCGACCATCACGTGCTTGCCCTGCGCGCGCGCGGCGTCGATCAGCGCCTGCATCAGCAGCCGCGCCAGCCCTTTGCCGCGCTGGTCCTCGCGCACATAGACCGAGTGTTCGACGCTGTACTTGTAGGCCGGAAAGGCGCGCCAGGTGCCGTAGCTGGCAAAGCCCAGCAACGTGCCCGCCTCATCCACCGCGCCGATCACCGGAAAGCCGCCCGCCGCCTTGGCATCGAACCAGATGCGCATGCTGGTCAGCGAGCGCGGCTGGTAGTCGTACAGCGCGGTCGAGGTGACGATGGCGTGGTTGAGGATGTTCAAAATCGCCTGCGCGTGGGCATCGTGGGTGCAGGCGATGAGCTGCATGTCGGCGGGAAAATGCTATTTAAAACTGAGCTGCTCGCGCTTGATACACAAGCGCTGGCGACCTGAATGACCTGAATTTCAGCACTTGCTGAAATCCGGCTTGCGCTTCTCCATAAACGCCGTCATCGCTTCGCGCGCGGCCGGCTCGCCCAGCATGCGGCCGAACTGCGCGCCCTCCTCGCCCATGCGTTCCAGCACGGCCTTTTGCTGGCCGCCTTTCATGAGCTGCTTGGTGGCGATCAGGCTGGACAGCGGCTTGGCCGCCAACTTGCGCGCTTGCGCCTGCGCCAGCGCGTTGGCTTCCGAAGGCGGCACGACGCGGTTGACCAGGCCCACTTCCAGCGCTGCCTCGGCCATGAAGGGCTCGCCCAGCAGCAACGCTTCGGCCGCGCGGTGGTAGCCGAACATCTGCGGAACCAGCAGGCTGCTGGCCGCCTCGGGCACCAGCCCCAGATTGACGAAAGGCATCGAGAACGCCGCGTTGTCGCCCGCGTAAACCAGATCGCAATGGAACAGCAGCGTGGTGCCCACGCCCACCGCCGGCCCGCACACGGCAGCCACGAGCGGCTTGGGGAAGGTGGCGATGCCGCGCAGGAAGCGGAACACGGGCGAATCCATGCCGGCGGGCTTGTTCTTCAGAAAGTCCTCGATGTCGTTGCCGGCGCTGAAGATGGTTTCGTGGCCCTGGATGACGACGACGCGCGTGGCCGCATCGCCCGCCGCTTTTTCAAGCGCGGTGGCGAGCGCGTCGTACATGGCGACGTTGATGGAGTTCTTGCGCTCCACGCGGTTGAAGGTGAGCGTGAGGACGCCGGCGTCTTGGTGGGTGAGGATGTCGGACATGGTTCTTCTCTGGGTGGAAACTATGAAATAAATAGCTGCTTGCGCCTGCCAGACAAGCGCTGGCGGCCTGTTTGACTGCTATTCCTTGTAGTAGACGATCTGGTGCGTGGTCGCCAGCAGATGGCCGGCTTCGTTCCACAGCTCGGCGCTCTGGTCGAAGAAGCCGTTGAAGAAGGACTGCGAGCGCGCCTGGCCGAGCAAGTAGCCCTCGCCCGTCGCCGCCAGTTCGGCGCGGCTGGCGTGGAAGTAGACCGTCATCGACACGGTGCCGACCGGCGTCATCACGGCGCGGCGGCGCCATACGCGGGGGAAGAACACGTCGGCCATCGCGGCCAGACTGAGGAAATCAAGCGGGCGCGGCGGGTCGTCGCGCAGCCAGAGTTGCGTGAGGCTGTCGGCCTCCTGGCCGTCCCACTGCTCGGGAATCGGGCCGACCACGGGGCGCATGTCGTAGCGCTCGATCCAGCGCACGCGCTTGGGTGGCAGGGCGCGCGCAATGTCGGCCGGGCGCGCCACGGTGGGCATGGGCGAATCGACGGCGCTCCAGGTGTCGCGCCGCGCGGCCGTGACCGCCGTGGCGGTGATGACGGTTGAATCGACGCCATGCTCATCCGTTTGCAGCAGCGCCATCGTCCAGTGCTGGGTGGATCGGTTGGTGCGCACGGGCCGCGCTTCGACGCGAAACGGCGCGTCGGCCACCGCGGCGGCGAAGTTCACGGTGAGCGCCACCGGCTCGCCCAGCAGCTGCGGATGTTGCAGCACGCTTTGCAGCATCTGCGCGGCCGTCACGCCGCCGAAGGGGCCGACCATGTTGGCGTAGGCGGGGTGCGGCTGGCCGTCGAAGTGGGCCGGCGCCTCGCGCCCGCGCTCTTGCGCGGTGGCGGCCACGGGCGTGAGCGCGACGGCTTCGTCGAAGGGGTGCCGGGACATCAGGCTGGGGCGCGTCATCGGTGGCGTGGCTCGAGTGGATGGGCTGCGCGTGACATTAGCATGGGTCGGCGCGAGCGCTGTCGCTCAGGCGCCTGCGGCGGCCACGGCCGACTTGCCGGCAAGTTCGCGCAATGCCTTGAGCGTGTACGGCCACAGCGTGTCCGCAAAGCGCGGCTGAAACCAGCCGAGGTGACCGATGCGCTCGGCGCCGTGCTCGGCCGGGTGCACGCGGTCGATGCGCTGCGGCGCGTTGGCGTACAAGGCCAGCAGGCTTTGCGTGCCGGGCAGCGTCATCATCTCGTCGTCGGTGATCGACAGCGCGCGAATGGGAAAGCGCACCGCGCCATAGCGCGCCAGCGCGGCCGCGCCATCGGCGCCGCTGTAGCGCGGGTGCAGGCACCAGCGGCGCCACTGGCGGATCACGCCAGCCGGCAAGTCGCCCACGGCACCAATCCGCTTGCCGGGAAAGTAGCCGAACAGCGGCGTCAGCACGGGCACCAGGCCGTGCCACATGAAGAGCGCGCGACGCCGCAATTGCGGCGCGTTGTGGCGCCAGTAGCCGCTGCCGGTGGCCACGCCCAGCAGGCCGGCGATGTGATCGGTGCGCTCGAACAAGCCCGGCAGCTGCGCGCCCAAACTGTGGCCGATAAGCAGCAGCGGGACATCAGGCGCCAGCGTGTGCAGGTGCTGCACGGCGGCTTCGTAATCGGCGCGCCAGTCGTCGAGCGTGGCACGCACATGCCGCAGGCTCTTGCCTTGCAGCAGTTTCAGCGAATCGCCGTGACCACGATAGTCGAAGGTGAGCACACGCACGCCCTGCCCGGCCAGCCACCCGGCAAACTCGGCATAGCGCCGCTGCGGCACGCCCATGGCGGCGCCGACGACGACTTGCATCGATGGCGCGCGGTCCGGTTCAAACAGACGCGCAGCGACCTGGCCGCCGCCGGGCGTTTGCAAGCGCGTGAAGTTGGCGTTCTCCGCGCTCATGATTTCAGTTTTGATAGCGCTTCGCGCAGAT
>JAGOVZ010000059.1 GCA_018060485.1 Ottowia sp.
GCCGACGCGTCGAACACCTCGGCGCACTGGCCGCAGCGCACCCAACCGCCCGAGATGCGCAGCTGATCGCGCACCACCTTGAACATGGTGGCGCAGGCGGGGCAGCGCGTGATCAGACTCATGGCGGCGATTGTAGGCAGCGCGTCGGCGCTGCCGGCTCAGGGGCGGCGACCCACCAGCAGCACCCAGCCGTCCTCGGCAGCGGCCACTTCGAGCGCCAGCCAGGGCTGATACGCCGCCTGCAGTTCGGCCGTCTGGCGCTCCAGCACGCCGGCCAGCACCAGCGCGCCGCCCGGTGCGACGTGGCCGCACAGCAGCGGCGCCAGCACCTTGAGCGGCGTGGCGAGGATGTTGGCCAGCACGGTGTCGTAACTGCCCTGCGCCTGATCGGGCAAGCCGGCCACCAGCGACACGCCGTTGGCGGCGGCGTTGTCGCGCGTCGATTGCACGGCCGCTTCGTCGATGTCGACCGCATCGACGCTGGCGGCGCCGTGCAGCGCGGCGCCAATGGCCAGGATGCCGGAGCCACAACCGTAGTCGAGCACGCGCTGGCCGCGCGGCGGGTGTGCGGCGATCCAGCGCAGGCACATGCGCGTGGTGGGGTGCGTGCCGGTGCCAAAGGCGAGGCCCGGGTCAAGCCGGATCACTTCGGTGGCGGCCGACGGCACTTCGTGCCAGGTGGGCACGATCCAGAAACGCTCGGTGATCGGCACCGGCTCGAACTGCGATTGCGTCAGGCGCACCCAGTCCTGCTCGGCCACGGGCTCGATCTGCAGCACCTGGCAGCCTGCAAAGAAGTCCTGCAAGGTCAGCAAACGCGCGGCTTGGTGCGCATCGGCCTCGCTGCCAAACAGCGCCACCACGCGCGAGCGCGACCAGCTCTGCGCTGGCGGCGGCAGGCCGGGTTCGCCAAACAGGGCGCGCTCGGCATCGGTGTCGGCATCGGCGTCTTCGACCGAGACGCTCAAGGCTTCAAGCGCCTCCAGCGCGTCGGAGATCTGCTCGACGCGCTCTTCCGGGCAGATCAGGCGCAACTCGTACATACTATTATTTTGCTAGCTGCTCGCGCTTGTCAGACAAGCGCCAGAGCCGATTTTCATCAAAAACAGCGAATCAACGCTGCCGATCACCCAGCCACTTTTCAAGGTAGTGGATGTTGGTGCCGCCTTCCATGAACTTGGCGTCCACCATCAGTTCGCGGTGCAGCGGGATGTTGGTCTGGATGCCCTCGACCACGGTCTCGGCCAGCGCGGTCTGCATGCGGGCGATGGCCTGCTCGCGCGTGTCGCCATAGACGATGATCTTGCCGATCATCGAGTCGTAATTGGGTGGCACGAAGTAGTTGTTGTAGACGTGCGAGTCGACCCGCACGCCCGGCCCGCCCGGCATGTGCCAGGCCGTGACGCGGCCGGGCGAGGGCGTGAACTTGAACGGGTCTTCGGCATTCACGCGGCACTCGATGGCGTGGCCCTTGATCGAAATCTGCCGCTGCGTGAAGGGCAGCTTCTCGCCCGCCGCCACCATGATCTGCGTGCGCACGATGTCGACGCCGGTGATCCACTCGGTCACCGGGTGCTCGACCTGCACACGCGTGTTCATCTCGATGAAATAGAACTCGCCGTTCTCGTACAAAAACTCGAAGGTGCCGGCGCCGCGGTAGCCGATCTTCTTGCAGGCGGCCACGCAGCGCTCGCCAATGCGCTCGATCAAGCGGCGCGGAATGCCGGGCGCCGGCCCCTCTTCGATCACCTTCTGGTGGCGCCGCTGCATGGAGCAATCGCGCTCGCCCAGGTAGACCGCGTTGCGGTGCTTGTCGGCAAGGATCTGGATCTCGATGTGGCGCGGGTTCTGGAGAAACTTCTCCATGTACACCGCCGGGTTGTTGAAGGCCGCCGCCGCCTCGGCCTTGGTGGTTTGCACCGCATGCAGCAGCGCCGCCTCGGTGTGCACCACGCGCATGCCGCGCCCGCCACCGCCGCCCGCCGCCTTGATGATGACCGGGTAGCCAATCGACTTGGCGATGCGCTTGATCGCCGTCGGGTCGTCGGGCAGCTCGCCTTCGGAGCCCGGCACGCAGGGCACGCCGGCCTTGATCATGGCCTGCTTGGCCGACACCTTGTCGCCCATGATGCGGATCGACTCCGGCGTCGGGCCGATGAACTGAAACCCGCTTTTCTCCACCCGCTCGGCAAAGTCGGCGTTTTCGCTCAAGAAACCGTAGCCGGGGTGAATCGCCTCGGCATCGGTCACTTCGGCCGCCGAAATGATGGCTGGCATGCTGAGGTAGCTTTGCCCCGAAGGCGCCGGTCCGATGCACACCGCCTCGTCGGCCAGGCGCACGTACTTGGCGTCCTTGTCGGCCTCGGAATAAACCATCACGGCCTTCACGCCCAGTTCGCGGCAGGCGCGCTGCACGCGCAGCGCGATTTCGCCGCGGTTGGCCACCAGTATTTTTTTGAACATGTCAGTTATCCATTGCGTAGCGAGACGCAAACATCGCGCGAGCCACGCACCCTTCAAAAGGCCGCGGAGCAGGCCAAGCGAGGCCGCCGTGGTCGGGGTTTCCCCGACCGCCAGCGGCGTCCCCCTTCCCGCGCAGCGAGAGAAGGGGGAAGCGGCGTAAGCCGCTCAGGGGGATGCTCATTCAATTACAAACAGCGGCTGGCCATACTCGACCGCCTGGCCGTTCTCGCCCAGCACCTTGGTGATGGTGCCGCTCTTTTCGGCATCGATCTCGTTAAGGATCTTCATCGCCTCGACGATGCACAGCGTGTCGCCCTCCTTGACCTGCTGGCCGACTTCGACGAAGGCCTTGGCGCCCGGGCTGGCCGCGCGGTAGAAGGTGCCGACCATCGGCGACTTGACGACGAAGCCGGTGGGTTCCTCGGCCGCCGCGGGAGCGGGCGTGCTGCCGGCCGCCACTGGCGCAGCCGCAACCGGTGCGGCGGTTGTGGCCGTGACGGGCGCTGCCACGGGTGCCGGCAGCGCCGCACCGTACACAACCGGCTGTGCCGCCGGGTTGCTCTTGACGATGCGCACCTTGCCTTCGGCCTCGGTGATTTCCAGCTCCGCCACGTTCGACTCTGACACCAGGTCGATCAGCGTCTTCAGTTTGCGCAAATCCATTGAACCATCCAGATTGGGAGAATGCGGGCGAATTTACATCAATTTAGACACAAAAGCGGTGATCTTGATTCAATTTCGCCGAATTTTCGGTCGGCACACATCCCCTGTCAGGTTTGCAGGCCCGCCCGCCACGCCGTCAGGTCGGCCTGGTGCAACTGACCGAGCTTGCGCTCGCGCAGGCGCCCACCGGCGTCAAAAAGCACGCTGAACGGCAAACCGCCGGCCGCATTTCCCAACTCGCGCGTCAGCTCGACACCTTCCATGCCCGCCAGCGCGACCGGAAAACTGACCGGGCTGCGCGCCAGAAAACGCGACACCGGCTCGGCCTTGTCGATCGCCAATCCCACCAATTGCAGGCCGTTCGCCTTGTTTTCGGTGTAGAACGCGCTCAGAAGCGGCAACTCTTCGACGCACGGCGGGCACCAAGTCGCCCAGAAGTTGACCAGCAGCGGGCGCCCGCGCAGGGGCGCCAACGCCAGCGTCGAGCCATCGGGCGTCGGAAAACTTCGGTCCCAGAAACTGCCGATGTCGGCTTCGCTCAACTCGAATCGGCGCCAGCCCACCACAGCGCCGGCGGCCACCGCCGCAAGGGCGACTGCGGCCAGCGCCGCACGGCGCGTCTTGCGCGGTGCGGTAGGTGATTCAGGCGCGGCGCGGCCATCGGCGGCATCAGGTGGAGAGCTCATGTCGGCTGCTCACTTTCCTGCAGGCGCGCGGCAAGCGCACGGTGGTCGCCGCGCGGCGGCTGCCCGCGCGGCCCGGGCTTGAGGGCGCCGCGCAAGTCGTCGTGGTCGTGAATCATCAGGTGCACGCCTATCGGTTCGCCCAGTTCGGCGCAGGGGCTGGAGAAGCTCAGCGCGTCGACCTGCGCGCCATTGAATCCGGTCACGCTGCGCGGCTGGTAGGCCACGCGGTGGTCGATCAGCGCGATTTCGGCCGACTTCGGGTCGTCGCAAAACAGTTGCAGGTGAATGTCGGACAGGCGGGTGGCGGTGCCGTTCCACACCGCGCCGGCCACATGCGGCCTGAACTCCGCCAGCCGGTCCATCCACAACAGGGCCAAGCGGCGCAGGGCGGCCAGTTCAGCGGGCTGGGTGTCGGCGTGAAACAGCGCGATGTAGGCCCGCACCTCGGCTTCGAGCAAATCGTTGTCGGGCAACGCGGTGCGCGGCGGCAGGCCCAGCGTCTTTTGCGCGCGGCGCTTGGCGGCGCCGTAGTCCAGCCCTTCTTCCACCACCAGCCGCGCGGCGTGCGCAGCGATCTCGTGCGTCAGGGTTTCCATGCGCCGGATTTTGCCTTGCGCCGGCGCCGCGTTGCCGTAGAGTTGCCGATGGCCCCAAACGGAGACAAAGCCATGCAGACCACGATGATGAACACGCCGCTGTCACTCGACCACCTGCTGGAGCGCGCGGGCCAGATCTTTCACGGCAACGACATCGTCTCGCGCGTGCCCGACAAGAGCCTCAAGCGCCACAGCTACGCCGAGTACTACCGCCGCACCCGCGCCCTGGCGGCGGCGCTGCTTGATCTGGGGCTGCAAAAAGGAGAGCGCGTGGCCACGCTGTGCTGGAACCACCACGCCCACCTGGAAGCCTACTTCGGCATTCCCGCCGCCGGCGGCGTGATGCACACGCTCAACCTGCGCCTGTCGCCGGAAGAAATCGGCTGGATCGCGGGCGACGCCGAGGACCGCTTCCTCATCATCGACGACGTGCTGCTGCCGCTGTACCAGCAGTTTGCGCACCTGCACAAATTCGAGAAAGTCATCGTGTTCCCCTTCAGCGGCGCGCCGGTGCCGGCCGGGTTCACCGATTACGAAGCGCTGCTGGCGGCCGCCCACCCGGACGCCTTCCATTACGTGCCGCACGACGAAAACGACCCGGTCAGCATGTGCTACACGTCTGGCACCACGGGCAAGCCGAAGGGCGTGGTCTATTCGCACCGCTCCACCATCCTGCACACGCTGGTGGCCTGCATGGGCGACTTCTGGGGCCTGCGCGGCACCGACGTGGTGCTGCCCGTCACGCCCATGTTCCACGCCAACAGCTGGGGCATTCCCTACGGCGCGGTGATGATGGGCGTGAAGATGGTCTTTCCCGGCCCGCACCTGCACCCCGATGACCTGCTCGATTTGATGACGCAGGAGCCGCCCACGCTGGCGCTGGGCGTGCCCACCATCTGGCTTGGGCTGATCCAGACCTACGACCAATCGCTGCAACCCGGATCGCCCAACGCCGAGCGCTGGAAGCTGCCGAAGGGCATGAAGTCGCTGGTTGGCGGCGCGGCCGTGCCCGAAAGCCTCATCCGCGCCTTCGACGCGCACGGCATCTGGATTCTGCAAGGCTGGGGCATGACCGAAACCAGCCCCGTCGCCACCATCAGCTACCCGCGCGCCGAGTTGCGGGGCGTCGATCCGGACGAGCGCTACCGCCGCGCCGCCATGGCCGGCGTGCCCGCGCCGCTGGTCGAACTGCGCACGCGCGGCGACGATGGCACCGATCAGCCGTGGGACGGTCACAGCGTGGGCGAAATCCAGGTGCGCGGCCCCTTCATCACCGGCAGTTATTACCAAGTGGGATCGCCCGAAGACAAGTTCACCGCCGACGGCTGGCTGCGCACCGGCGACGTGGCCAGTGTGGACGACATCGGCTTTGTGCGCATCAGCGACCGCACCAAGGATTTGATCAAGTCCGGCGGCGAATGGATCAGCTCCGTCGATCTGGAAAACGCCCTCATGGCCCACCCCGCCGTGGCCGAGGCGGCCGTCATCGCCATCCCCGACGAGAAATGGAGCGAGCGACCGCTGGCCTGCGTCGCTTTCAAGCCGGGCCAGAGCGCGACGCCGGAAGAATTGAACGCGATGCTGCTGCAAACGCACTTCGCCAAGTGGCAACTGCCCGAGCGCTATGAGGTGATCGACGCGGTGCCGCGCACATCAACGGGGAAGTTCTGGAAGTTGAAGCTGCGGGAGCAGTTTCCGAAATAGGCGGGACGCACCATGAACGCTGTCGAACGCGACCCCACCGACCACGCCACCCCACACCAGGTCGTCATCGTCGGCGGCGGTGCGGGCGGCCTTGAACTGGCCACGCGCCTGGGCGACACGCTGGCCAAGCGCGGCCGCATCGCCGTCACGCTGATCGACCGCAACCGCGCCCACGTGTGGAAGCCCAAGCTGCATGAGATCGCCGCCGGCAGCATGGACATTGATGCGCACGATCTGGACTATCTTGCGCAGGCGCACTGGCACCACTTTCAGTACCGCGTGGGTGAGATGACCGGCCTGGACCGCGCCGCGCGCGAGGTTCAGGTGGCGCCCTACATCGACAACGAAGGCCGGCAGGTGACGCCGGCGCGACGCATTCGTTACGACACGCTGGTGATGGCGGTTGGCAGCCAGACCAACGATTTCGGCACGCCCGGCGTGGCCGAGCACGCCATCAAGCTGGAGACGGCGCAGGACGCGCGCCGCTTCAACCGCCGGCTGGTCAACGCCGCCATCCGTGCCCACGCGACCGAGGGCGACGGCCCGCACCACCTGCGCGTGGCCATCATCGGCGCCGGCGCCACGGGCGTGGAGCTGGCGGCCGAACTGCACCGCACCATGCGCGAAGTCGTGTCGTACGGGCTGGAGCGCATCGACGCCGAGACCGACCTGCGCATCGACCTGATCGAAGCCGCCGACCGCGTGCTGCCTGGCTTGCCGCCGCGCTTATCGGCCGCCACGCTGCGGCTGCTGCAGGCGCTGGGCGTGCAGGTGCACACCAGCGCGCGCGTGGCGGCGGTGGACGAAGGCCGCGTGCAGCTGGCCGATGGCCGCGCGATAGAAGCCGATCTGATCGTCTGGGCGGCGGGCGTGAAAGCACCTGAATTTCTGAAAGACCTGGACGGGCTGGAAACCAACCGCATCAACCAGCTGGTGGTGCGGCCCACGCTGCAGACCACGCGCGACGAGCACATCTTTGCCATTGGCGACTGCGCTGCCTGCCCGTGGCTCGGCACCGACAAGCTGGTGCCGCCGCGCGCGCAGGCCGCGCACCAGCAGGCATCGCTGATGCTCAAGCAAATCAGGCGCGTGCTCGATAGCGAGCCGTTGGCCGACTTTCAATACCGCGACTTCGGCTCGCTCGTGTCGCTGGGCGAATACAGCACGGTGGGCAACATGATGGGCGCGCTGGTCGGCGGCGACATGGTGTTTGAAGGCATGTTCGCGCGGCTCATGTACCGCTCGCTCTACACCATGCACCAGCTGGCGCTGCACGGCTGGCCCAAGGTGCTGCTCGACACGCTGGCGCGCACCATCACGCGCCGCACCGAGCCGCAGGTGAAGCTGCACTGACCGCGAAACTACCAAAACAATAGCTGCTGGCGCACTGCCCGCGTGCGTCAAAGCCCGAAAAGGCTTTGAACATTGGCCGTAGAATCTCGGCCCATGCACATCCACATCCTGGGCATTTGCGGCACCTTCATGGGCGGCGTGGCCGCGCTGGCGCGCGAGGCCGGTCACCGCGTCACCGGTTGCGACGCGGGCGTCTACCCGCCCATGAGCGATCAGTTGCGCGCGCTCGGCATCGAGCTGATCGAGGGCTATGGCGCCGATCAACTGGCGTTGAAGCCCGACATGTTCGTCATCGGCAACGTGGTCAGCCGCGCGCGGCTGGCCGATGGCGCGCCCAAGTTTCCGCTCATGGAAGCGATCCTCGACGCTGGCGCGCCCTACATTAGCGGCCCGCAGTGGCTGCTGGAGAACGTGCTGCAAGGTCGGCACGTGCTGGCGGTGGCCGGCACGCATGGGAAGACGACGACCACGTCGATGCTGGCGTGGATTCTGGAACGCGCTGGTCTGTCGCCGGGCTTTCTGGTGGGCGGCGTGCCGCTCAATTTCGGAATATCCGCCCGACTTGGAACGCAAGCAGCCGGACAGCAGCGTTCGCTCTTCGTGATCGAGGCCGACGAATACGACACCGCCTTCTTCGACAAGCGCAGCAAGTTCGTGCACTACCGCCCACGCACGGCGGTGCTGAACAACCTGGAGTTCGACCACGCCGACATCTTTGACGATCTGGCGCAGATCGAGCGGCAGTTTCATCACCTGGTGCGCACCGTGCCGGCGTCGGGCCGCGTGGTCGTCAACGGGCTGGAAGAAAGCCTGCAGCGCGTGCTGGCGCAGGGCTGCTGGAGCGAGGTGCGCAGCTTTGGCAGCACGGTGAGCGATTTCACCGCTCACGGCGAAGCGTCGGATTTCGAGGTGCAGCAACGCGGCCAAGCCGTGGGCCGCGTGCGCTGGGCGCTGTCGGGCACGCACAACCAGCTCAATGCGCTGGCCGCCATCGCGGCGGCCGACCATGTGGGTGTGGCGCCGCGCCAAGCCTGCGAAGCACTCGCTGGCTTTCAGAACGTGCGGCGCCGCATGGAAGTGCGCGGCACGGTGCAGCGCGGCGGTGGCGCCATTACGGTGTACGACGACTTCGCGCACCACCCCACGGCCATCCGCACCACGGTCGATGGGTTGCGGCGCCAGTTGGATGCGGCCGGCAAGTCAGGCCAGCGCATCGTGGCCATCTTCGAGCCGCGCAGCAACACCATGAAGCTGGGCACCATGAAGTCGCAACTGCCCTGGTCGCTCGAGCACGCCGACCTGGCGATTTGCCACACGGGCGGATTGGACTGGGATGCGGCCGAGGCGCTGGCGCCGCTGGGCGCGCGTGCGCGGGTAGCCGGCAGCATCGATGAAGTCGTGGCGCAAGTCATGGCCGCCGCCCAACCGGGCGATCATCTGCTGTGCATGAGCAACGGCGGTTTTGGCGGCGTGCACGCCAGGCTGTTGGCCGCGTTGGCGAGCGAAGCCTGACGGGCGCCGGGCGGCCGAAGATACTACGAAAACAATAGCTGCTTGCGCTTGTTCATCAAGCGCTGGCGGCCTTTTTTGTTCAAATTTAGCCTGCACGTCACCTCAAAACGACACGCTCATCGCCTGCGCGTCGATCAGCGCCGTGGGCTTGGCCAGCGCGGCCGCGGCGGCAGCGGCAAACTGCGGGCCCCAGGCCGGGTCGGCCAGCCGCACCGCGCCGGCATCGCGCGCCAGCACCACCACCTTGTCGGCCAGCAGCAGTTTGCCGGTGGGGCGAAGTGGCTCGCATTCAAGGCGGGTGAATTCGGCGTCCAGCCATTCGCGGCCCGCCTGCGGGGTGAGCGGTGTGGCCTGGTCCAGATCGAACTTGAATTCCTGGCCGTTGTCGGCCACGACGCGGATTTCGCTGCGCATGCTGTCGTTCCTCGGATGGATTTCGGGTCTCAGGCGGCCGGGGCGGCGCGCCTGCCGTCAAGCTTTGACTGTAACCCGCGCGCCGATCAGCGCGCGCGCCGCGCCAGCACGGCGTCGGACAGCAATTGCAAGACGGTTTGCGTGCCGTCCCAGCCGATGCAGGCGTCGGTGATGCTCTTGCCGTATTCGAGCGCGGCCACGTCGTCCTTGCCCGGCGTGAATTTCTGCGCGCCACTGTGGATATGGCTTTCGACCATCAGGCCGAACACGCCGCGCGAGCCGCCGGCAATCTGCGCCGCCACGTCGCGCGCGACGTCGAGTTGCTTTTCGTGCTGCTTGCTGCTGTTGGCGTGGCTGCAATCGACCATCAGCGTGGCCGGCAGCTTGGCGGCGGCCAGTTCCTGGCAGGCGGCATTCACGCTGCCCGCGTCGTAGTTGGGCGTTTTGCCGCCGCGCAGGATCACGTGGCAATCCTTGTTGCCGTCGGTGTGCACGATGGCGACCTGGCCATTCTTGTGCACCGACAGAAAGTGGTGGCCGCGTGCCGCCGCCTGAATGGCGTCGGTGGCGATGCGGATGTTGCCGTCGGTGCCGTTCTTGAAGCCGATGGGCGCCGACAGGCCGCTGGCCAGTTCGCGGTGCACCTGGCTTTCGGTGGTGCGCGCGCCAATCGCGCCCCAGGCGATCAGGTCGCCGATGTACTGCGGCGAAATCACGTCGAGGAATTCGCTGCCCGCCGGAATGCCCAGGCGATTGATGTCCAGCAGCAGCTGGCGCGCGATGCGCAGGCCTTCGTCGATGCGGTAGCTTTCATCGAGGTACGGGTCGTTGATCAGCCCCTTCCAGCCCACGGTGGTGCGCGGCTTCTCGAAGTACACGCGCATCACGATCTCCAGCGTGTCGGCGTACTGGTCGCGCAGCGGCTTCAGGCGCCGGGCGTAGTCGAGCGCCGCCACCGGGTCGTGAATCGAGCACGGCCCTACCACCAGCAGCAGCCGGTCGTCCTTGCTGTTGATGATGCGGCGAATGGCCTGGCGCGTGTGGGTAATGAGCGATTCGGTCTTGGTGCCGCGGATCGGGAAGAAGCGGATCAAGTGGTCCGGCGGCGGCAGCACCGTGATGTCCTTGATGCGTTCATCGTCGGTCTGGCTGGTGCGCTCGGGTGCGCTGGGGCGCACATCGAAGCTTTGTACGGCTTTGGCGTTCATCGTTCGGTCCTTTGTGGGCATCAACTTGAAAATGGGCATGAAAAAACCGCCGGGCGGGCTCGCTGCGGCGGTTTGATCGGGAGGTCGCGGTTTCTTCGCTTCTAGCAACTCGCCTCTCGTCCGCCGGGGACAGAGAACCAAAAGTAAAAGCTGAAAAAAGCAACGCGCCTGTTCATCACGGATGGAATGTACCACATGGCATCACGGGGACATCGCCCGCATGGCGAGCGTCGAACCGGCCCCGCGTGAATCGCGGCTTAACTATGATATTGATAGCTGCTTGCGCTTTCTCAACAAGCGCTGGAGGCCGATTCGATCTCAAAACACCCGCTCAACCGGTACCGCCCACCGTCATGCCATCGATGCGCAGCGTCGGCTGGCCGACACCGACGGGCACGCTCTGGCCTTCCTTGCCGCAGGTGCCCACGCCGGAATCCAGCCGCATGTCGTTGCCGATCATGGTGATCTTCTTCAACGACTCCGGCCCGCTGCCGACGATGGTGGCGCCCTTGACCGGATACTGAATTTTGCCGTTTTCGACCCAGAACGCCTCGCTGGCCGAAAACACGAATTTGCCGCTGGTGATGTCAACCTGGCCGCCGCCAAAGTTGGTGGCGTACAAGCCCTTTTTGATGCTGGCCACGATTTCGCGCGGATCCTTGTCGCCGCCCAGCATGTAGGTGTTGGTCATGCGCGGCATGGGAATGTGCGCGTAGCTCTCGCGCCGGCCGTTGCCCGTGGGCTTGACCTTCATCAGTCGCGCGTTCATCGCGTCCTGAATGTAGCCCTTGAGGATGCCATCTTCGATCAGCACGTTGCGCTGCGTGGCGTGACCTTCGTCATCGACGTTCAGGCTGCCACGGCGATCAGCCAGCGTGCCGTCGTCCAGCACCGTCACGCCTTTGGCCGCCACGCGCTGGCCGATGCGGCCGCTGAATGCACTCGACCCTTTGCGGTTGAAATCGCCCTCCAGCCCATGGCCCACCGCTTCGTGCAGCAGCACGCCCGGCCAGCCGGGGCCGAGCACCACCGTCATTTCGCCAGCCGGTGCCGGGCGCGACTCCAGATTGGTCAGCGCGGCGCCGACGGCTTCGTCGACATAGCTGGTGACCATCGCATCGTCGAAATACGCCAGGCCGAAACGGCCGCCACCGCCGAACGAACCGACCTCGCGCCGTCCGTTCTGCTCGGCAATCACCGTGACCGACAGGCGAACCAGCGGCCGCACGTCGGCGGCCAAGGTGCCATCGAGCCGGGCGATCAGCACCACGTCGTACTCGCTGGCCAGGCCGGCCATGACTTGCACCACGCGCGGGTCCTTGGCGCGGGCCAGCTGCTCCACCTTTTCCAACAGCGCGACTTTGGCCGTGCTGTCGAGCGAACCAATGGGGTCGTCCGCCAGATACAGCGCGCGCGCACCAGCCACGCGGCGCGAGGGCAGCTTGACCTTGCCGCCGCGTGACCCGCTGCCAATCGCACGCACCGTCTGCGCAGCATCGGTCAGCGAAGCGAGAGAAATATCGTCCGAATAGGCGAAAGCCGTGCGCTCACCCGCGACCGCCCGCACGCCGACACCCTGATCGATTGAAAAGCTGCCCGTCTTGACGATGCCTTCTTCCAGGCTCCAGCCCTCGGACCGGGTGTATTGAAAGTAGAGGTCCGCGTCATCGACCTGATGCTCGGCGATCAGGGCCAGTATTTTACCGAGACTGGCCTCGTTCAATTCGAACGGGGCAAGCAGCAAATCGCTGGCGGTCGCCAACCGCTCAATGGTGATGTCTCTTGAAATCATGGATTCATTGTAGGCCTGATCGACAAGCCATGAATTTCCACCGCAGATGCCCGATCAGCCTATGGTCATTCGCGGAACGCCCAAAAGAAAACGCCCAGTCATTTCTGACCGGGCGTCTCTTGCTGTAATAGCCTGACAATGTCCTACTTTCACACGGGAATCCGCACTATCATCGGCGCTAAGGCGTTTCACTGTCCTGTTCGGGATGGGAAGGAGTGGTACCACCTCGCTATGGTCATCAGGCATAA
>JAGOVZ010000060.1 GCA_018060485.1 Ottowia sp.
CGCCGGGTCGCGGTCGATGCGGAAGTCATCGGGCGCGTCAAAGCGCGCGGATCGCGGTTGGCGGCGATCCAGTTGATCGACAGGCGCTCGCCCGCCGCCAAGGCTTGGCTGCCCAACTCGACCGCAGACCCAGCGCCTGCTGCACCATGCTGGCGGCGTTGTCGCGGCACAAGGGTTCAAAGCGCGGCATGCGCTCAGGCGCAAAGAAGTCGTCGAGCGCGCGCCGGTAGGCGGTGTGCAGGGGCGGGTCGTAGCCGTTGGGCACGGCGGGGTGGTCGCCACCTCGATGGCGTGCACCACGGTGTCGTTGTCCACCGTCAGGCGGATCGCCATGCCGTGGATCGGCTCGCCGGTGGCCCAACGGCCTTCGCCGGTGATTTCAAAGGTCTGCGTCTTGCTGTCGTGCAATTCGGCCTCGATGTCCCACAGGCCATCGCCCCGGCGGTAGCCACGAAACACCACCCGGCGGTCGTGCAGGTGAGAGCGGGCAGCGGGCGGCGAAAGGGGCACGGCGAAAACCTGTCGGACAATGGCGTTGACCCCGATTCTGGCCGCAAGCGGGCCGCCGCGCAGCGCAACCACCGGCCGGGCCAGCGAGTCAGCACACACCATGTCCGTGCGCAGCATGCTCCGGCGCCTCATTCCCACCCGTGAAGAGCTGCAGGCGGGCCGCTTCACGCGCTGGCTGGCGCCGTTTCTGGGCCACTCCACGCTGTGGCACTGGTCGCGCCGGGGAGTCGCCGCCGGCGTGGCGGTGGGCATCTTCTTCGGCTTGCTGGTGCCGATCGCGCAGATTCCGCTGTCGGTCGGCGCGGCCATCGTCATGGGCGCCAACGTGCCGGCAGCCGTCAGCAGCACGCTGGTCAGCAACCCGTTGACCTTTGCGCCGATCTACTACCTGGCCTACCGCACGGGCTTGCTTGTCACCGGCGACGAGGTGCACCACCCCGAGCGAGAACTGGCGCGCATCACCGCGCGCGCCGACGCCGACGAGGCGCGTGCCGGCGGGCTGCGGGGCGTGGTTGAGCGCGTGCGGGCGCTGGGCAAGCCGCTGATCATCGGGCTGGCGATCTTTGCCGTGGCCGGGGGACTGCTGGCCTATGTACTGATCTGGGCCGGCTGGTGGCTGTGGGTGCACCGCAAGCGGCGGCGCAAGGTGGCCCGCTACGCGCGGGCACGCTCGGCGGCGGACGCACCGGCCGACCGCTGAGGGCGGTCACCAGCGCGGTCACAATGGGCGCCCGCGCCGCCTTGTCGTCGCTTGATCACGCACCATGCCCGCCACCCCTGCTCTTGTTGACCCCTACCCCGGCACGCTGACCGACGTGCGCGGCCTGCGCGTGGGCCAGTTCACCGACCCGCGACGGCCCACCGGTTGCAGCGTGGTCATCGCACCCGAAGGCGCCGTGGGCGGCGTCGACGTGCGCGGCGCGGCACCGGGCACGCGCGAGACCGATTTGCTGGGCCCCGCCAACCTGGTCGGCGTGGTGCATGCCGTGCTGCTGTCGGGCGGCAGCGCCTGGGGGCTGGACGCTGCCAGCGGCGTGATGCGCTGGCTGGAAGAGCATGGCATCGGCCTGCGCGTGGGCGCGGCACCGGGGCAGACCGTGCCCATCGTGCCCGCCGCCGTGCTGTTCGATCTGCACGTGGGCGATGCGCGCATCCGGCCCGGCGCCGACGCAGGCTATGCGGCCTGCGCAGCCGCGAGCCGCGACGCGCCCACGCAGGGTAATGTCGGCGCAGGTGCCGGCGCCACGGTGGGCAAGCTGTTCGGCATGGGGCATGCGATGAAGGGCGGCATCGGCAGCGCGGCGGTGACCTTGAATGGCGTGACGGTGGGCGCGCTGATCGCCGTCAACGCGCTGGGCGACGTGGTCGATCCCGCCACAGGCACACCCATTGCCGGCGCGCGCACCGCCGATGGCCGCGCCGTGCACGGCAGCGTGGCGGCGGTGCTGGCGGGCGAGGCGCCGCTGTCGCTGCTGGCGGGCGTCAACACCACCATCGGCGTGGTCGCCACCGACGCGCCCTTGAGCAAAGCGCAATGCCAGCGCCTGGCCGGTGCCGGCCACGATGGTCTGGCGCGCGCGATTCGGCCGGTGCACACGATGAGCGATGGCGACACGCTGTTCGCCCTCGCCACGGGCCAGGCGCCAGCGCTCGACTTCAACGTGCTGTGCATCATGGCCGCCGAAGCCGTGGCGCGCGCCTGCGTGAACGCGGTGCGCGCAGCCGAAGGCATCAAGACGGACACGTTCGACTTGCCGTCAGCTAGTGATTTAATAGCTGCTCGCGCTTGATGGACAAGCGCCAGAAGGGTTTTTCATTCATGATCGGACCGATTCGCCGCACCCTGACGCTGATCGTGCTGTCGGTGCGCGACATGCTGGCTTCGGCCGGGCCGGTGGTCTTGCTGGCCGTGGGCGTGCTGGTGGCCGCCTACTGGTGGCTCGACCCACAACCCCCAAAGACCGTGACGCTGGCCACTGGCCCCGACGGCAGCGCCTATGCCGAGTTCGGCCAGCGCTATGCGCAGGCGCTGGCCAAGAACCACATCCAGGTCAAGTTGCTGACCACCGAAGGCTCGCTGGCCAACCTGCAGGCGCTGCGCGCGGGCGATGCCGACGTGGCCTTCGTGCGCGGCGGCAGCGCCGATCCGGCGGCCGATGGCGAAGCCGGCATCACCTCGCTCGGCGCCCTATTCTACGAACCGCTTTGGGTGTTCTATCGGCCTGCAGCCCTGGTCAAACAAGCGCCAGCAGCTCCCAAATCTGCAGCATCCGCGCCAGTGTCCGTGACCACGCTGGGCCAGCTCAAGGGCCTGCGCGTCAACATCGACCAGCCCGGCAGCGGCGTGCCCGAGATCGTGCAGCGCCTGCTGCAGGCCAACGGCATGGACGCCAGCGCACTCGTCACCAGCCCCTTGCCGCCCGCCGCCGCGGCCGAAGCGCTGCTGGGCGGCTATCTGGACGCCATGGTGCTGGTCACCGCGCCCGAATCGCCGGTGGTCGAGCGCCTGCTGCGCGCGCCCGGCGTGGCGCTGATGGACGTGGCGCAGGCCGATGCGTATGCGCGGCGCTTTCCCTTTTTGCAGCCGGTCACGCTGCCGCGCGGCGTGGTCGATCTGGCGGCCGACATTCCGCCGCACGACGTCGCCCTGCTGGCCACCACCACCTCGCTGCTGACGCGCGAGCAGACGCACCCCGCGCTGCGCCAGTTGTTCGCGCAGGCGGCGCAGGGGCTGCACAGCGGCGCCGGCTGGTTCAACCGGGCGCGCGACTTTCCAAACACGCGCACCAGTGAACTGCCAGTGAGCCCAGAGGGCGACCGCGCCATCAATGGCACGCCGCCGTTCTGGCAGCGCTACCTGCCGTTCTGGGCCAGCAACTTGCTGGAGCGCATGTGGCTGGTGATCGGCGGCCTGATCGTGCTTCTGCTGCCCTTGAGCCGCGTGGTGCCGCCGCTGTACACCTACCGCGTGCGCCAGCGCATCTTCCGCTGGTACGCACGGCTGCGCGGCGTCGAGGCGAAGGTCGAAGAGGGCCTGGGCGAGCGCGACGAACTGCTCAATGAGCTGGACGAACTCGACCGCGTGACCAACGGCATCACCGTGCCGCTGGCGCACGCCGACGAGCTGTTTGCGCTGCGCAACAACATCGACGCCGTGCGGCGGCGGCTGCTGGCCAAGCGGCCGGGGTGAGGCCGCCGCGCCCTATTTGATGAAGCCGATCTGCTGATTGATCCGCTCCAGGATCGGTTTCTTCTTTTCGTTGAAGACCTTCTTGTTCTCCTCGATCAGGTTGCGCCCCTTGGTGTCGATGGAGATGATGAGCGGGCCGAACTCCTTGACCTTGTTGATCCACAGCGTCTCGGGCATGCCCAGGTCCTTCCACTCGGCGCCTTCGATCTTTTCGACCTTGGTCGCCGCCAGCACGGCGCAGCCGCCGGGGAAGATGGCGTGCACCGCCTTGTTCTCGACGCAGCCTTCCTGCGTCTCGGCGCCCATGCCGCCCTTGCCCACGATCAGCTTCACGCCGGTCTGCTTGATGAAGTCCTTCTCGAACTTCTCCATGCGCATGCTGGTGGTCGGACCGATGGAAACCATCTCGTACTCGCCATCGTCCTTCTGCCGCACGATGGGGCCGGCGTGAAAGATGGCGCCGCCTTTCAGGTCCACCGGCAGATCGCGGCCCTGCTCGATCAGGCGGCGGTGCGCCACGTCGCGGCAAGTGATCAGCGTGCCCGTCAGGTACACCACGTCGCCGGCGTTCAGCGATTCGAGGTCTTCGTCCTTGATCGGTGTGGTGAGGATTTTCTTCACAGCTTGAACCCCTGGTGCGAGATGACTTCGTAGGACATGTCGGCGTTGATCCTGATGCGCCCGCGACGGTGCGCCCAGCAGCCGGTCGACACCGCCACGCCGATGGTGGATGGGTGGCGCGCCGACGATTCGATGTTGACGCCCATCACGCTGTTGTTGCCGGTCAGGCCCTGCGGCCCCAGGCCCAGCTCGTTCAGGCCGTCGGTCAGCAGTTGCTCCATCAGCGCGGCGTTGTCGTTGGGGTGCCGTGAATCCACCGGCCGCAGGATGGCCTTCTTCGACAGCCGCGCCGCCGTCTCGGCCGAGGTGGACACGCCCACGCCCACCAACAGCGGCGGGCAGGCGTTGACGCCGCGCGAGGTGATGACGTCGAACACGAACTCGGCCACGCCTTCATAGCCCTGCCCCGGCATCAGCACCGTGGCCTTGCCGGGCAGCGTGCAGCCGCCGCCGGCCATGTAGACATCAATGGTCACGCTGTCGTCGCCGGGCACGATGTCCCAATCCAGCCAAGGGATCTTCGAGCCGGTGTTGGTGCCGGTGTTCTTCTCGACGAAGGTCTCGACCGCGTTGTGGCGCAGCGGGCCTTCGCGCGTGGCGCCGGCCGTGGCTTCCTGCAGTATTTCTTCTAGCTCGCCCAGCAGCGGAAAGTTGGCGCCGGCGGTCAGGAAGTACTGGATCACGCCGGTGTCCTGGCAGCTCGGCCGATCAAGCTTGTCGGCCGCTTCCTGGTTCTGGCGCATGGATTCATAGACTTCCTTGGCGAGAAAGTTGACTTCCTTTTCGCGCAGGTCGCCCAGTTTTTGTGTCACATCGGTCGGCAGGCGCTTTCCGATGTAGGCGGTGAATTTGGACATGACGTTGGTCAGGTCGGCGACGGCTTGTTCTCTGTTCATGCGTTGCTCCAATCGCGCTTCATTCGACCGTGACGTTGCCGGCCTTCACCAGCACGCTGAACTTGTCCGTCTCGGACCGGATCTGCGCCGCCATCTCGGCCGGGCTGTTGCCCACGGGCTGCGCGCCGATGTCGTCCATGCGCTTTCTGAAGTCGGGCGACTGGATGATCTTGGTGGCCTCGGCCGACAGGCGGTCCAGCACCGGCTTGGGCGTGCCCACCGGCGCCAGCACGCCAAACCAGGTGCCGATGTCGAAGTCCTTCAGGCCCGCCTCTTGCAGCGTCGGCACGTCGGGCAGCGCGGGCGAGCGCTTGGCGGTGGTCACCGCCAGCGGGCGCAGCTTGCCGGCCTTGATGTGCGGCAGCACCGGCGTGATGGTGTCGAAGGACATCAGGATCTGGCCGCCCAGCAGGTCGGTGGCCAGCGGGCCGCTGCCTTTGTAGGGAATGTGCTGCAGCCTGGTGCCAGTCTGCTGCTGAAACTGCGTGCCGATCAGGTGCTGCGCCGTGCCGTTGCCGTTGGAGCCGTAGCTGGCCTCCGCCGGCTTGGCCTTGATCAGTGCCACCAGCTCGTTCACGTTCTTGGCCGGCGTGCGGGCGTTGACCACCAGCACGTTGGGCACCATGGCGATCACGGTCACAGGCTCGAAGCCCTTTTGAAAGTCGTAGGGCAGCTTCTTGTACACGCTGCTTGCAATCGTGTGGTGCACGGCGCCGATCAGCAGCGTGTGGCCGTCGGCCTTGGCCTTGGCAACGTAGTCGGCGCCAATGGTGGCGCCGGCGCCGGGCTTGTTCTCGACGATGACCGGCTGGCCGATGGCGGGCGACAGGCGCTCGGCCAGCGCGCGCGCCAGCACGTCGGTGGTGCCGCCGGCCGGGAAAGGCACCACCAGGCTCACCGGCTTGCTCGGCCAGGCCTGGGCGTGCGCGGCACCGGCGACGGATGCCAGCGCCAGCGCCGCCAGCTGCAGCGCGGTGCGGCGCGTGAAGGGGAATCTTTCGGCGTGGGGCATGTGTCTCCTTGCAGGGTTGATCGTTGGATGGATCGACTGTAGGAGTGCATCACCTGTTCAGATCTCGCAGAAAATCAAACCATCGTTGACTTCTGATTAACAATGAGAACGTATCCATTGAAGGAAGCGCGCACATGAACCCCGCCATTCAGCCCGCCGATCTCGGCTTCTTCTCGGCGTTGGCGCGCGCCGGCAGCCTGAGCGCCGCCGCGCGCGATCTGCGCGTGACCACGGCCGCCGTCAGCCGTCATCTGGCGCAGATGGAAAAGCGCCTGGGCGTGTTGCTGGTCAACCGCACCACGCGCCGCATGGGCCTGACGCCCGAAGGCGAGGTGTACCTGGAGCACGCGCGCCGCATCCTGGGCGACATCGACAACCTGGGCGAGTTGCTGGGCGGCGCGCAGTCGTCACCGCAGGGGTTGTTGCGCGTCAATGCCACGCTGGGCTTTGGTCGCAGCCACATCGCGCCGCTGATCTCGCGCTTTGCGCGGCGCTTTCCGCAGGTCGAGGTGCAGCTGCAGCTGTCGGTCAACCCGCCGCCGATCACCGACGATGCGTTCGACGTCTGCATCCGCTTTGGCGCGCCGCCGGATGCGCGCGTGATCGCACGCTACGTGGCGCCCAACCGGCGCCTGCTGTGCGCCGCGCCGGCCTACCTGAAGCGCCATGGCGCACCGAAGACGCCCGGCGATCTGGCGCGCCACGCCTGCATCGGCATTCGCCAGGGCGAGGAGGCCTATGGCCTGTGGCGCCTGAGTCCCGCCAAGGGCCGCCCGGGGCGCGCCGAATCGGTCAAGACGCGCGGACCGCTCAGCACCAACGACGGCGAGATCGCCGTCAAGTGGGCGCTGGACGGCCACGGCATCCTGCTGCGCGCCGAGTGGGACGTGGCGGCCTATCTGCAAAGCGGCCGCCTGGTGCAGGTGCTGCCGCAGTACGTGACGCCAGACGCCGACATCCACGCCGTTTATCCGCAGCGTCATCAGCTGGCCGCGCGCGTGCGGGTGTTCGTGGATTTCGTGGCGCAGGGGTTCGACAAGCTGGGCGCTGCGTGAGCGCCCGTCTCAGTAGCGGTTGAAGATGCGCTGCATCTCGCCCACGCCTTGCGAGCGCGTCAGCGCCAGCGCCGCCAGCAGCCGCGCGCGTGGCAGGTTCTGGTCGTCGGCGGCGACGCTGCCGCAGGCGTCGTCGTCGAAGCTGGCGTTGCGGATGACCGGGCCGGCGCCGACGCGCGAGCAGCGCACGATGGGCACGCCAGCGGCGCACAGTTCGGCCAACACCGGCTTCAGGTACTCGGGCACGGTGCCGCCGCCAAAGCCGGCGTGCACAATGGCGCGCGCGCCAGCGGCCACCCAGGCATCGTAGATTTCGCGCCGCATGTTGCCGTGGCTGGTGACCACGCCGACCAGCGGCAGCGCGTCGATGGCCGCGATGTCGAATTCGCTCGTTGTGGTGTGCGGCCGCGTCACGGCCCGGTACCAGCGCGGCACACCTTCGACCACCAGCCCAAGCGGGCCGTGCGGCGAGGCAAAGGCATCGAGCCGCATGGCGTGCACCTTGGCGACGTCGCGCGCGCTGTGCACTTCCTCGTTCATCACCACCAGCACGCCGCGCCCGGCCGACGAAGGGTGCGCCGCCACCGCCACGGCGTGCAGCAGGTTGGCTGGCCCGTCGGCCGCCAGCGCGGTGCCGGGGCGCATGGCGCCGGTCAGCACAATGGGCTTGGCGCTCTTCACTGTCAGATGCAGAAAGTAGGCCGACTCTTCCATCGTGTCGGTGCCGTGGGTGATGACCACGCCATCGACGTCGTCCCGCGCGCACAGCGCGACCACGCGGCGCGCGAGTAGCAGCAGTTGGGCGTCGGTGAAATCGGCCGAATCGATCTGCAGCAGTTGCTCGGCTTGCACATCGGCCAGCTGCGCCAGCGCCGGCACGCCAGCGATCAGCGCGTCGGCGCCTGTGACGGCCGAGGTGTATGCCGCCGAGGGCGCGCCGTCTGCTGCGTTGCCGGCCCCTGCGATGGTGCCGCCGGTGCCGACCACGGCGATGCGCGGCCGCCCGCCTGTGGAACGTGTCGTCATGCGCCGCATTGTCGTGTAAGGCGTACGTTTGGCGGGCCCAGGCATCGACAAGCGGCGGCACCGTTCGTTACACTTACCCGCACATCTGCTGACGAGAGCGCAACACATGAAAGCCAAAGCCCCATCCGTTCTGCTGCTGGCCGGCCTGCTGTTTGGCGGCGCCGCGCTGGCCATGCCGAGCGCCGAAAACTCCGACGCCGTGCTGCCCAATTCGCCGCTCAAGGAACGGGGCTACCCGGATGCGGGCCGCTTCAATCCCGTGGGTGGTGACGTGGCGGAGATGGGCGTGGCGCCTGCCGTCTACCTGGCGCCGGCCGCCATCACCTACCCGCCGGCGATCGTGATCGACGTGCGCCCACCCAAGCCGTATGCGCTGGTGGCCGCGCCCACGCTGCCGTGCGCGCCTGGCTATTGCCCACGCCTGCGCCCGCGGCCCGACCGCAACTGACCCTGTACGCGGCGCTGCCGCCGCCGTTTCAAGCCAAATCAGGCTCCAGCGCACGTCCGACAAGCGCGAGCAGCTCCTGATTTGGAAGCAAAGCCACCGCCTCAGGTGGCGTTTTGCTTGGTGCGTTCAAACGGATTCCGCTGCCCGCCTACGCCCCGCTCGACCATTTATCCGACAGCCGCACGGTGTGGGCTTCGTTACGCTTGGTGACCCGAAGTAAACCGTGCCCTCGCCGGCGCCCACCATGAGCCAGCTGGACCACAACCCCGACGCCACGCCGCAGAACCCGGCTGCGCCGGTGCAGACGGGCACCGCCGCGTCAGCGCGCGACCGGCGGCGGCCGAGCTTCGACTTCTTCGCGCCCGAGGTCTGGCAGCGCTTCTGGGCCATCGCCTCGCCCTACTGGCGCGAAGGTGAAAAGGGCAAGGCCTGGGGCTTCCTGATCCTGCTGATCGCCATGCTGCTGGCCGAGACGCAGATCGCCGTCATGCTGAACGACCAGGCCGGCGAGATGACCTCGGCGCTGGCCGAGCGCAATGGCGAGCGCTTCTGGCACGCCATCATGGTCTGCCTGATCGTGGTGGCGGTGTTCGTGCCGACGCGCTCGCTGTACTACTTTGTGCGCGACACGCTGGGCAACCACTGGCGGCGCTGGCTGTCCGAGCGGCTGCTGGGGCGCTACTTCCTCAACCAGCGCTTTTACGAGCTGACGGCCGAAAGCAGCATCGACAACCCCGACCAGCGCATTGCCGAAGACGTCAACACCTTCACGCAACGCTCGCTGTACTTCTTGCTGATCGGCCTCGGCTCGCTGATGCAGCTGGTGGCTTTCAGCTGGGTGCTGTGGAGCATCTCGCACACGCTGGTGTACGTGCTGGTGGCGTACACGGCGCTCGGCACCTGGCTCACGGTGAAGGTGTTTGGCGCGCCGCTGATGCGCCTGAACTTCTTTCAGCTCAAGCGCGAGGCGGACTTCCGCTTCAGCCTGGTGCGGGTGCGCGAAAACGCCGAATCGATTGCCTTTTACCGCGGCGAGCAGGCCGAGCTGAAGCAGGTGCGCGGCCGCTTCAAAGGCGCGTTGCGCAACTACCAGCGGCTGCTGCGCCAGCAACTCAACCTCAACTTCTTTCAGCAGGCCTACAACCAGATCGCCATCATCCTGCCCAACATCCTGATCGCCAACCTGGTGCTGTCGGGCCAGCTCGAAGTGGGCCAGGCCATCAAGGCGGCGGGCGCCTTTCTGGCGGTGCTGGGCGCGGTGTCGATCATCATCGACAACTTCGAAGGCCTGTCGCGCTTCGCCGCCGGCATCGAGCGCATCCACGGCCTGCTGGCGGCGCTGCCCGCGCAGCCGGGCGAGAGCGACGAGGCGGTAGCGGCCGAACCGCCACCCCTGCCGCGCCGCCGGCGCCACACCATCGAAACCACCGAGGCGCCCGAACTCAGCTTGCAAGGCGTAACGCTCAACACGCCCGACGGCAAGCGCGAGCTGGTGCGCGATCTGAGCTTCACGCTGCACAAGGGCGACGGGCTGCTGATCGTCGGCGAAAGCGGCAGCGGCAAGAGTTCGCTGCTGCGCGCCATTGCCGGGCTGTGGCGTTCGGGCGAAGGCAGCATCCAGCGCCCGCCGGTGACCGACAGCATGTTCTTGCCGCAACGCCCCTACATGCAGGTGGGCAGCCTGCGCAGCCAGCTGCTGTACCCGCAGTTCGACCGCGAACTGGACGACGCGGTGCTGCAGCAGGCACTGCACGATGTGAACCTGCCCGACCTGGTGCAGCGCAGCGGCGGGCTCGACACCGAGGTCGATTGGGCCAAGACCCTGTCGCTGGGCGAGCAGCAACGCCTGGCCTTTGCCCGCGTGCTGATCAGCGCGCCGCGCTTCGTCATCCTGGACGAAGCCACGAGCGCGCTCGACACCGCCAACGAGGCGCGCCTGTACCGCCGCCTGCTGGCCGAAGACACCACGCTGATCAGCATCGCGCACCGCGCCGCCGTGCTCGACCACCACACGCACGTGCTGGAGTTGACCGGCGGCGGCCGCTGGGCGCTGCACCAGGCGGAAGGTTTTGCGTTCGACGAAGGGCCAAGTTCGCGCTCAACGGCGGCCGATACCGCAGCCACCGGCGACGGCGCCGCACCGGTGAACTGGCCCGGTGCGGCGCGCGCGGCCAGCGCGTAACATGGCCCCACGCCCGCACCGCGCGGGCCGCGCCCCACTTCTGCCGGAGCCCTGTCGATGAAACCGCTGTCCGCCGCCACCTTGCTGCTTGCCGCCCTGCTCTCCACGCCCATCACCGCACTGGCGGCGCTGAAAGCCGGCGACGCCGCGCCGCCGTTCAAGACGCCGGCCGCGGTGGCCGGCCAGGCGTTCGACTTCGACCTGAGCGCCGCGCTGAAGAAAGGCCCGGTGGTGCTCTACTTCTTCCCCAAGGCGTTCACCAAGGGCTGCACGGTCGAGGCCAACGCGTTTGCCGAAGCCACGCCGCAGTTCGCCGCGCTGGGCGCCACCGTGGTCGGCATTTCGCACGACGACATCGACACCCTCAAGCGCTTTTCACGCGAGGAATGCCGCGACCGCTTTGCCGTCGGCTCCGACCCGGCCGCGCGCACCATCAAGGCCTACGACGCCGGCTCGCTGCTGCCCGGCATGGCCAGCCGCATCTCGTACGTCATCGGGCCAGACGGCAAGATCGCCTTCACCCACGAAGGCAGCAACCCGATCAAGCACGTCGAGCAGACGCTGGAGGCGGTGCGGCGCTTGAAGAAGTAGCCTGGCAGCGCGCAAGCGGCGACGCCTTGCAAGCCAGAATCTGATCAAAAACGCCGCCAGCGCTTGTCCATCAAGCGCAAGCAGCTATCAATAGCATAGTCAGGCGGTTCAGGTCACGTCATCGCCCCGCTCGCTCGGCGCGCCGGGCGCGCTGGGCGGCATGCCGCGCCACGAATCGCGGTTGCGCAGCACCACGGTGATCTGGCCATTGGTCTCGATGGTGGCGCGCTCCACCTCGTGCGTGTGCAGGCAGCCGGCGGCGCGCAGCGCGGCGTGCACGTCGTCGGCGGTCAGCCGCTCGGCGCGCATCAGGTTTTCATCCAGCGCGCCGGTGCGAATCAGCACCTGCGGCTTGCCATCAATCAGGCGCGCCAGGTGCTTCGAGCGCCACATCAGATGCGCCATGACCACGTGGCAGCCGATCAGCGTCAACGCCGAGATCAGGCCGCCGATCAGCGAGTTGTCGCCCGCGTTCATCGAGTTCTGCACCGCGTTCGACAGGATCAGCAGCAGGATCAGGTCAAACGGGTCGTACTGCCCGATCTGCCGCCGCCCGCTGATGCGCAAAAAAAACAGCAGGAACAAATACACCACCACGCCGCGAACGACGAATTCCCACCACGGCACGGACATATCGAACATGGGTCGGCTCCGGAAAGTTGTGCGCGCATTGTGCGGCCGGCATTCGCGCGTGGTCACCGCGTTGGCCGCGCCGTCCGACAACCGCCGTCGGCCACCACCGACACCCGCCACGCCCAGACGCCGCAAAGATCAAGGGGTGTTCATCAAAGAAGTCCGTGCGCCGATCGAGCGCCTGAGGAGCCCCGCCATGCCCATCCGCACCCGCCAGTTCGCCCCCGCCCTCGTCATTGCCGCCGCGTTGGTGGCCGCCTGCGGCCAGAAGGACGCCGGCACCCCGCAAACCCCCGCACCGGCGGGCGAAGCCATGACCAAGGCGATCGATGCCCAAGGCGCCGCCAACCAGGCGGCAGCCGCCACCGCATCGGCGGCCAGCGCCGCTGCGGATGCCAGCCAAAGCGCGGCCGCCGCCGGCACCAGCACCAGCGACGCACAAGCGGCCGCCGCCGCTGCAG
>JAGOVZ010000237.1:0-2265 GCA_018060485.1 Ottowia sp.
GCTTGTCGCGCCGGGCGTTCAACTGGCGCGATTGCTCCTCGATGCCGCGCTGCTCGGCTGCCAGCACCTGAATCTGCTGCTGCACCTGGCCGACGGCGGTGCGCTGCTCGGCCGACTTGGCTTGCGCCTGCCGCAGCGCGTCTTCCAGATCGGGCAGCGCGCCCTGCTGCTCCTCAAGCTGCGCGGCCAGGGTGATGGATTGCTCTTCGGCCTCGGCGCCACGGGCGGCCAGGTTTTCGATTTCGTCTTCGGCCTCGGCCTTGCGCGCGGCCCACTGGGCAATCTGCTCTTTCAGTTGCACCAGGCGCTGCTCGGCGCGCTGGCGGCCCTCCACGACGAAGCGGATCTCGGCTTCGAGCTTGCCGACTTCGGCGCTCGCCTCGTACAGCAAGCCCTGCGCCTGGTTCACTTGATCGCCCGCGGCGTAATGCGCCTGGCGAATGGTCTCCAGATCGGCCTCGACATGGCGCAGATCGGCCACGCGCGCCTCAAGGTCGTTGACGGCTTTCTCGGCGTCGGCCTTGAGCTTGACCTGGCCCTCTTCAGCCTCGGCGCGCTTCAAAAACCAGAGCTGGTTCTGCTTGAGCGACGCCGACGACTGCAGGGTTTGATAACGCTGGGCGACTTCGGCCTGCTTCTCCAGCTTGTCGAGGTTGGCGTTCAACTCGCGCAGGATGTCTTCGACGCGGGTCAGGTTCTCGCGCGTGTCGCTCAGGCGGTTTTCCGTCTCGCGCCGGCGCTCCTTGTACTTGCTGACACCGGCCGCCTCTTCCAGGAACAGGCGCAGCTCTTCCGGGCGCGATTCGATGATGCGGCTGATCGTGCCCTGGCCGATGATGGCGTAGGCGCGTGGCCCGAGGCCCGTGCCCAGAAACACGTCCTGCACGTCGCGCCGGCGCACCGGCTGGTTGTTGATGTAGTAGCTGCTGGTGCCGTCGCGCGTCAGCACGCGCTTGACGGAAATTTCGGCGAACTGCGCCCATTGACCGCCCGCGCGGTGGTCGGCGTTGTCAAAGACGAGTTCGACGGACGAGCGCGAAGCGGGCTTGCGCGAGGTGGTGCCGTTGAAGATGACGTCCTGCATCGACTCGCCGCGCAGTTCCGACGCCTTGGATTCGCCCAGCACCCAGCGCACGGCGTCCATGATGTTGGACTTGCCGCAGCCGTTGGGCCCCACCACGCCGACCAATTGGCCGGGCAGCATGAAGTTGGTGGGTTCGGCGAAGGACTTGAAGCCGGAGAGCTTGATGGAATTGAGACGCACTGGCGCAGCGGGCCGTCAGGCCAAAAATGAAGGCGAGGCAAAGGCGGGATGATACCGTGCGTCACCGCCTGAACCTCCCTCTGCCAGAGGGAAACGCGCTGTTTCAGCCGCCCATGCACGCTTCAATAAACATAGCTGCTGGCGCACACCAGACAAGCGCCAGCGGCCGATTTGACCCCAAAGTACACATCACGACGCCACCACGCGCCGCGCCAGACTTGCCAAGGGCCTCTCGATCCAGCTTTCGAGCTTGCGCGGCAGCATCAGCGGTTTCAGCAGCATGCGCACCGCCTGGTCGGCCGGCAGGCGGCTGCTGACCAGTTGGGAGACGCGCTGGCTGATCTCGTCGAAGCTCTTGGCGCCATCGGCAAACATGCGGCCCTTGTGCGCCCAGACGTGTCGCAGGGCCACATCGGCATCGCTCTCGCGCAGCTCCAGCAGGCGCCGGTACACCACACGCGCCACGCGCAGGCGCGAGGCCGGTTGGGCGGCGTGCAACTGCTTGAAATACGCCAGAAAGTGCTTGTAGTGGCTGACCTCGTCGGCGCGGATGCGGCCCAGCATGTCGGTCAGCACCGGCTCGTCGCTCAAATCGCGCAGGGTCTGGTAATAGGTGGTGGTGCCGGTTTCGACCACGCAGCGCGCGGCCAGCTCCAGCGCGCGGTTGGGCTCCAGCTCTTCCATGGTGCACAGCGGGCCGTATTCGGCGATGAAGCCATCGAATGCGGCTTGCCACGGAAACTCGGGCCAGGCGGCTTTCACGTAGCACTCGAAGGCGCGGCCGTGCTGCAGCTCTTCGTGCTCCCAGTGCTCGCGCAGCCACGCCGCGACTTCGGGGTAGTCGGCGTAATGATCCGACAGATTGCGCGTGTACAGATCGGAGCCGGATTCGATGAACGAGGCGCTGACCAGCAGGTAGAAAAGGTCTTCGCGCGCGGCGATGCGGGCGGGGTCGATGGCGGCGAAATCCAGCGCCTCGACGCGCCAGTGCGAGGGGCGGC
>JAGOVZ010000237.1:2365-3848 GCA_018060485.1 Ottowia sp.
TGGGCGCCAGTTTTTGCGCCGCGCATTCGATGCTGTCGAAGGTGTAGGTCTGGCCGGACGCGGTCACGGTGAAGGCCTTGTCGTACACGTTGCCGCAGGTGGAGCAGGCTTGGCTCATGGGTCGTCTCCTTGGTGTCGGTCTCAAAACTTCACCTTAAAACCCCGCGACACGCCGGCAAGTAGGACGATGGCGCCTGCCAACGTGCGCGGCGCCGATAATCGCCCGCCATGAACCCCCTGCTTTCGCGCCTGCAGCCCTACCCCTTCGAGCGGCTGCGCAAGTTGTTCGCGGGCGTGACGCCCAACCCCGCCTACCGCCCGATCAGCCTGGGGATTGGCGAGCCCAAGCACGCCACGCCGCAATTCATTCAGGACGCGCTGGCGGGCGATCTGGCAACGGGTTTGTCGGGCTATCCGCCCACCGCCGGCTCGCCCGCGCTGCGCGAGGCATGCGCGGGCTGGCTGCAGCGCCGCTACGGCGTGACGGTGGATGCCGCCACGCAGATGCTGCCGGTGCTCGGCTCGCGCGAGGCGCTGTTTGCGCTGGCGCAAGTGGTGGTCGATCCGACGAAGCCGAACGCCACGGTGGTCTGCCCCAACCCCTTCTATCAAATCTACGAAGGCGCGGCGCTGCTGGCGGGCGCTGAAGCCTTCTACGTGGCGAGCGACCCGGCGCGCAACTTCGCGCCGCGCTGGGATCAGGTGCCGGCCGAGGTGTGGGCGCGCACGCAACTCGTCTACGTCTGCTCGCCCGGCAACCCGACCGGCGCGGTGATGCCGCTGGATGAGTGGAAGCTGCTGTTCGAGCTGAGCGACCGCCACGGCTTCGTCATCGCCTCGGACGAGTGCTACAGCGAGATCTATTTCCGTGACGAGCCGCCGCTGGGCGGGCTGGAAGCGGCCACCCAACTCGGCCGAACCGATTTCAAGAACCTGGTGATGCTCACCAGCCTGTCCAAGCGCAGCAACGTGCCGGGCATGCGTTCGGGCTTCGTGGCGGGCGATGCGGCGATCATGAAGGCGCTGCTGCTCTACCGCACCTACCACGGCAGCGCCATGAGCCCGGTGGTGCAGACCGCCAGCATCGCCGCCTGGGGCGACGAGGCGCATGTGGAGGACAACCGCCGCCTGTACCGCGAAAAGTTCGCCGCCGTCACACCGCTGCTCGCCCGCGTGATGGACGTGAAGCTGCCCGATGCCGCCTTTTATCTGTGGGCGGGCGTCCCAGCGGCGTGGAACAGTTCCGACACCGACTTCGCCCGCGAACTGCTCGCTCAATACAATGTGACGGTTTTGCCCGGCAGTTACCTGGCGCGAGAAGCCGATGGGGCCAACCCAGGCCAAGGCCGCGTGCGCATGGCGCTGGTGGCCGACACTGCCGAATGCGTCGAAGCGGCCGAGCGCATCGTCCAATTCATCCAATCCAAATCCTGAAAAGCACCATGACCCAACAACTGCAGCAGATCATCGACGCCGCGTGGGA
>JAGOVZ010000238.1 GCA_018060485.1 Ottowia sp.
GAGGCGCTGCACGCGCTGTCGGGCAACCTGTGCCGCTGCACCGGCTACCGGCCGATTCTGGATGCCGCGCAAACCATGCACCACTGGCCCGACGTGCCGCTGGACGAATCAGGCTTGCTACAACAATTGAAGCTGCTTGCGCAGGATGGTAGGGCGCCAGTGGCCGATTCGGCTTCAAACTTCTACGCCACGCCAACGACGCTGGGCGAACTGCTGCGCCTGCGCGCCGCGCACCCGCAAGCGCTGATCGCCGCCGGCACCACCGATGTGGGTTTGTGGGTCACCAAGCAGCACCGGCGCTTCGGGCAGATCATCGATGTGACGCGCGTGACGGAGCTGCGGCGCATCGAGCGCGGCGCGCATTCGCTGTCGATCGGCGCCGCCGCATCGCTGACCGAGGCGTTCGACGCGTTGGCTGAAAGTCGCCCGCAACTCAAGCCCTTCTTCGACCGCTTTGCCGGCCTGCCGGTGCGCGAAAGCGGCACGCTGGGCGGCAACGTGGCCAACGGCTCGCCGATCGGCGACAGCATGCCGCTGCTCATCGCGCTGGGCGCCACGCTGGTGCTCGCCAGCACGCGCGGTGAGCGCACGCTGCCGATTGAGGACTTCTACCTCGCCTACCGCAAGACCGCGCTGGCACCCGATGAGGTGCTGGCGCGCATCGAGGTGCCCCAGCCCACGCCGCACGAATGGCTGCGCGCCGACAAGATCAGCAAGCGCTTTGAAGACGACATCTCCGCCGTCTGCCTGGCGGTGGCCTTGCAGGTTGAAGATGGCGTGATCCACAGCGCCCGCATCGGCGCTGGCGGCGTGGCGGCGGTGCCAGCGCGTGCTATACAAACAGAAGCTGCTCTCGCAGGACAGCAGTGCGCTGAAGCCATATTTGATGCCGCAGCTACCGTGCTCGAAGCCGAATTCAAGCCCTTGAGCGACATGCGCGCCAGCAGCGCCTACCGCCGCGCCGTGCTGGGCAATCTGCTGCGGCGCGGCTGGCAGCAATCGCAGCCGGGCGCCCTCGCGCTGGCCGATCTGACGATGGAACCCTTGCCATGAACCAGCACGCCCCCATGCCCTTGCCCGGCCAGCAACCGCCGGTGCAAGACCCCGACCCGTTTGCACCGCCGCCGCCGGTGGACGACGCCGGCACGCCGCCGCTGCCGCGCCGCGACCCCGGTGATCCCGAGCCGGTGCAAGACCCCGAGCCCAAGCCATGAACCACCGGCCGCCCCTGCCATCCGCGCCGGGCGATGCGCCGGTGAGCCGCGACGCCGGCAGCAGCGGCACGCCGCCCACCGCGCCCGAGGACGTTGGCGGCGCATCGCCTGCTCACGCGACGCCCGGTGTGGCGGGCACGCCCGCCTGCGGCACATCGCCCCCGCACGAAAGCGCCCGCGCGCAGCTGCTGGGCCTGGCGCCCTACGTCGATGACCTGCCCGAGCCGCGCGGCACGCTGCACGCCGCGCCCATCCTCTCGCCCATCGCGCATGGCAGGCTGAATGGCATCGATGCGACGGCGGCGCTGGCCATGCCTGGGGTGCGCGCTCTCATTACCGCAGCAGACATACCGGGCGACCCGGTGCTTGCGACCTTTGTGCACGACGAGCCGGTGTTCGCCAAGGACGTGGTGCAGCACGTCGGCCAGGTAGTCGGCCTGATCGTTGCCGACACCGTGCAGGCGGCGCGCCACGCCGCGCGCCAGGTGCAGCTCGACATCGCGCCGCTGCCGCCGATCCTGACCATCGAACAGGCCATGGCGGCGCAAAGTTTCGTGCTGCCCACGGTGACCGTCACACGCGGAGACCCGCATGCCGCGCTCGTCGCGTCGCCACACCGCTTGCAAGGCCAGTTCGCCGTCGGCGGGCAAGAGCACTTTTATCTGGAAGGCCAGATCGCCCTGGCCCTGCCGCGCGAGCAAGACCAGTGGCACATCACCAGCAGCACGCAGCACCCGGGCGAGGTGCAGCACTGGGTCGCGCATGCGCTGGGCATTGCCAGCCACCGCGTCACCGTCGAATGCCGGCGCATGGGCGGTGGCTTTGGCGGCAAGGAGACGCAGGCCGGCCACATCGCCGTGTGGGCGGCGCTGGCCGCTCTCAAAACCAAAGCGCCGGTGAAGCTGCGGCTGGACCGCGACGACGATTTCCTCATCACCGGCAAGCGGCACCCGTTTGCGTACGACTACGACGTCGGCTTTGACGACGCGGGCCGCATCACCGGCCTGTCACTCGACATGATGGCCAACTGCGGCTTCTCGGCCGATTTGAGCGGCCCGGTGTGCGACCGCGCCGTCTTCCACGCCGACAACGCTTATTTCTTGGGCGACGTGGTCATCCGCAGCCACCGCTGCAAGACGAATGTGCAAAGCCACACGGCCTTTCGCGGCTTCGGCGGGCCGCAGGGCGTGATCGCCATCGAGACGATTCTGGGCGACATCGCGCGAGCATTGGGCAAGGATGCGCTGGATGTGCGCATCGCCAACCTGTACGACGGACGCAATCCTTCCCCCGCTGGGGGACGGCAGAGGTGGGGACAGCCCGCGCCCACCGCGAACGCCGCGCCTCTCACCCCAGCCCTGTCCCCAGAGGGGCGAGGGAGCCATACCGCCGCGCCTGATTTGCTCCCTCTCCCGCCTGCGGGAGAGGGCAGGGGTGAGGGTGCAGCTTCGCCCAAGCGCGACACCACCCCCTACCAGATGCGGGTCGACGACAACATCCTGCCCAATTTGCTCCCAAAATTGGAGCTGCTGGCGCAGTATCGACGGCGACAAGCGGCTGTTTCGGCTTGGAACTCGAAAAACCGGCACCTCAAGCGCGGCATCGCCATCACGCCCGTCAAGTTCGGCATCAGCTTCACCGCCACGCTGTTCAACCAGGCCGGCGCGCTGGTCCACGTCTACACCGACGGCAGCGTGCAAGTGAACCACGGCGGCACCGAAATGGGCCAGGGCCTGCACACCAAGGTGGCGCAGGTGGTGGCCGACGAATTGGGCGTGCCGCTGCCGCAGGTGCTGGTCACGGGCAGCGCCACCGACAAGGTGCCCAACGCCAGCGCCACCGCCGCATCGAGCGGCACCGATTTGAACGGCAAGGCCGCGCAGGCGGCAGCGCGCACCGTGCGCGACAACCTGGCGGCGTTCGTCTGCGGGCTGGACGGCTGCGGCGCCGGCGCGGTCGAATTCCGGGGTGGCCAGGTCATCACGCCCAAGACCACGCGCGCCTTTGCCGACGTGGTGAAAGAGGCCTATGCCAACCGCATCCAGCTGTGGAGCGACGGCTTCTATCGCACGCCCAAGATCCACTACGACAAGACCACGCTCACCGGCCGGCCGTTCTTCTACTTCGCCTACGGCGCCGCCTGCAGCGAGGTCGCCATCGACACGCTGACGGGCGAATACCGCGTGCTGGGCGTGGACATCCTGCACGACGTTGGCCGCAGCATCAACCCGGCCATCGACATCGGCCAGATCGAAGGCGGTTTCATCCAGGGCATGGGCTGGCTGACGACGGAAGAACTGGTGTGGGACGACAAGGGCCAGCTCACCACCAAGGCGCCCAGCACCTACAAGATCCCCACCGGCGCCGACCTGCCGCCGCATTTCAACGTGCACCTGTGGCCCGAGCCGAACGACGAAGACACCATCTTCCGCAGCAAGGCCGTGGGCGAGCCGCCTTTCATGCTGGCGATCAGCGTGTGGGAGGCAATGCGCAATGCCGTGGCTGCCGCCCGCGAAGGCGCGACCGCAGACGCGCGCGCGCCGGTGCGCATGGACGCGCCGGCCACGCCGGAGCGGGTGCTGCGCGCGCTGGGCACCGTCCCGCTGAGC
>JAGOVZ010000239.1 GCA_018060485.1 Ottowia sp.
ATGGTTCCCCACCTGATTACAGCGCTCTCCGGCCCGATCAACGAGCTGGAGCAGCGCATCCTCGATGCCACGCCGGTCATCGAGCGCTGGTTTCGCCTCGAGTGGATGGAGCACACGCCGCCGCTGTACGCCTCGGTCGACATTCGCAACGCCGGCTTCAAGCTGGCGCCGGTCGACACCAACCTGTACCCCGACGGCTGGCACAACCTGTCGCCCGACACGCTGCCGCTGGCCGTGCAGGCGGCGCAGGCGGCGATTGAAAAAATCTGCCCCGAGGCGCGCAACCTGCTCATCGTGCCGGAGAACGGCAAGCACGGCAGCTTTTACCTGGCCAGCCTGGCGCGGCTGCAGGAAGTCTTTCGCATGGCGGGGCTCAACGTGCGCTTTGGCTCGGTCGACCCGGCCGTCAAGCGCAGCCAGACCATCACGCTGCCCGACGGCGAAAAGATGACGCTGGAGCCGGCCCAGCGCGTGCGCTACCGGCTCGGCCTGAAGAACTTCGACCCCTGCACCATCCTGCTCAACAACGATTTGTCGGCCGGCGCGCCGGGCATTCTGGAAGAGTTGCACGAGCAATACCTGCTGCCGCCGCTGCAGGCCGGCTGGAGCGTGCGGCGCAAGAGCCGCCACTTCCGCTGCTACGAAGAAGTGAGCAAGCGCTTTGGCAAGCTGCTCGGTATCGACCCGTGGCTGATCAACCCCATGTTCGCCAGCTGCGGCGAGATCGACATCCACGAGCCGAGCGGCGGCGAATGCCTGCGCAACAACGTCGATGCGCTGCTGGTCAAGATCCGCCGCAAGTACAAGGAATACGGCATTCACGAAAAGCCTTTTGTCGTCGTCAAGGCCGACCAGGGCACGCACGGCATGGGCATCATGACGGTGCGCGACGTGCGCGACCTCGATGCGCTGGGGCAAAAGCCGCGTGGCAAGGCGGCGGCGCCTACAGTGCCCAAGGGCGAGGTCATCATCCAGGAAGGCGTGCTGACCAACGAGCGCATTCACGACGCCGTGGCCGAACCGGTGGTCTACATGATCGACCGCTACGTGGTGGGCGGCTTCTACCGCGTGCACGCCGACCGCGCCACCGACGAGAACCTGAACGCGCCCGGCGCGCGCTTCGTGCCGCTGGCCTTCGACGGCGGCGCCCAACTGCCCAAGCTGGGCGTCAAGGCCGGTGCCAGCGCGCCCAACCGCTTCTACATGTACGGCGTGATCGCGCGGTTGGCGCTCGTCGCGGCCAGTTACGAGCTGGAAGCGACCGATCCGGAGCTTCAGGACGCGGATTGAGTGGCGCCTCGCGCCTTTTCTGATCGCTACAACTGCAATAGCTGCCGGCGCTTGATGGACAAGCGCTGGCGTGCTTTTTTGCCCTTCATCCGGACGTTGCCGACCCACCACAGGCGGCGCGCGCCGTCAGCCCAAGTGCGGCTGGGCCGACGCACAATAGCCACCTTTCCACTTGAGCGCGCACGGTCAGCCGGGCGCTTGTAGCGCGACGTGTCCGCTTCCAAATCGTCCCTGGGCGCCCTGACGCTGGGCGCCATCGGCGTCGTCTACGGCGACATCGGCACCAGCGTGCTGTACACCATCAAGGAGGTGTTCGGCTCCGGCCACGTGCCGTTCACGCACGACAACGTCTACGGCGTGCTGTCCATCGTGTTCTGGACGCTCACCATCATCGTCTCGCTCAAGTACGTCAGCCTGGTGCTGCGCGCCGACAACCACGGCGAAGGCGGCCTGGTCGCCATGCTGGCGCTGGCCTCGCAAAGCGTGAAGGACAAGGCGCCCGCGCTGCGCAAGTGGATGCTGCTGATCGGCATCTTCGGCACCTGCCTGTTTTATGGCGACGGCGTCATCACGCCGGCCATCACGGTGCTGTCGGCGGTCGAAGGGCTGGACGTGGTCTCGCCCGCGTTCCGCAAGCTCGTCATCCCGCTCACGCTGCTGATCCTGTTCGTGCTGTTCTGGGTGCAAAAGCGCGGCACGGCGGGCATCGGCAAGGCCTTCGGGCCGATCATGGTGCTGTGGTTCGTGGTGATCGCGGCGCTGGGCATTTATCACATCGTCGGCCACCCCGAGATTCTTTGGGCACTCAGCCCGCACCACGCGCTGCGCTTCATCTTCGCGCAGCCGCTCATCACCTTCATCATCCTGGGCGCCGTGGTGTTGTGCGTGACCGGCGGCGAGGCGCTGTACGCCGACATGGGCCACTTCGGCAAGAAGCCGATTCGCGTGGCGTGGTTCTCCATCGTCATGCCCTGCCTCACACTCAACTACTTCGGCCAAGGGGCGCTGCTGCTGGCCGAGCCCGAGGCGGTGAAGAACCCGTTCTTCCACATGGCGCCCGACTGGCTCACGCTGCCTTTGGTCGGCCTGGCCGCCATGGCCGCCGTCATCGCGTCGCAGGCGCTGATCTCGGGCGCATTCAGCGTCACCAAGCAGGTGATCCAGCTGGGCTACCTGCCGCGCCTGCAGATCCGCCACACCAGCACCAAGGACACGGGCCAGATCTACATGCCCTTCGTCAACTGGGGCCTGTTCGTGCTGATCGTGCTGGCGGTGGTGCTGTTTCGCTCATCGTCCAACCTGGCGGCGGCCTACGGCATCGCGGTGACGCTGGACATGACCATCACCACCGTGCTGACCTTCTTCGTCATCCGCTACGGCTGGGGCTATCCGCTGGCGCTGTGCATTGCGGCCACGGGCTTCTTCTTCGCCATCGATGTCACCTTCTTCGCCTCCAACCTGCTCAAGCTGTTCGAGGGCGGCTGGTTCCCGATCCTGATCGGCGGCGCCATCTTCACGCTGATGACCACGTGGAAGGACGGGCGCGAGCTGCTCAACCAGAGGCTGCGCGATGTCTCGATCGATCTCCAATCCTTTCTGGAATCGGTCTTCATCAGCCCGCCCGCGCGGGTGGCCGGCACGGCGGTGTTCATGGCCGCGCAGCCGGGCATCGTGCCCAACGCGCTGATGCACAACCTCAAGCACAACAAGGTGCTGCACGCGCAAAACCTGTTCGTCACCGTGCGCAACCACGAGGTGCCGTGGATCGGGATGAACAAGCGGCTCGAGATCGAACCGCTGGGCCACGACTGCTGGCAGATCACGGTGAACTACGGCTTCAAGAACGACATCAACCTGCCCAAGGCGCTGGGCCTGCTCACGGGGCGCGGCATCGACCTGAACCCGATGACGACCAGCTACTTCCTTTCGCGCGACATCGTCACGCCGACGATCGGCGCCGGCATGGCGATGTGGCGAGAGAAGCTGTTTGCCCAGATGCACCACAGCGCCACCGCCGCGGCCGAGTTCCTCAACCTGCCGAGCAACGCGGTGGTGGAGCTGGGTTCGAAAGTCGAAATTTGAATGAAAAGAGCCGCTGGCGCTTGTCCATCAAGCGCTGAAAGCTCCTGAATTCATAGTGGACGGGTTCAATCGGCTTCGATCTTGGAGGCCTTGATGACTTGAGCCCATTCGGCGTAGTCGGCCTTCACCTTGTCGCCCAGCTGCGGCGGCGAGAGGTAGTCGGCCGTGGCGCCTTGCTCCAGCGCCTTCTGCTTGAAGGCCGGGTCGGCCATCACCTTCTGCACGTCGGCCGCCAGCTTGGTGGCGATGTCCTTGGGTACGGCGGCCGGTGCGAACAGCGCGAACCACGAGGTCGGCGTGAGCTTGGGGTAGCCGGCCTGCGCGGTGGTCGGCACGTCGGGCAGGCTGGGCAGGCGCTCCTTGCCGGTCACCGCCAGCACGCGCAGCTTGCCGGCCGCGATGTGCTGCATGAAGGGCGGCGCGGTGCCGAAGGT
>JAGOVZ010000005.1 GCA_018060485.1 Ottowia sp.
GTCGGCGTTCAGGTTTCGCAGCCAGTCGGCCAGCGACTTGCCCATCTGCTCGGTCTGCAGGCGCAACTCGCTGGTTTCGCGCGTGGCAAGCACCCAGTCGTTCAGCGCGCGAACACGGTCCAAGTCCCCAACTCGCCAGGCCACGATGGCCTGCGCCAGCACGGGCAGGTCGCTGCGCGCCTGGCTCACGTGCAGTTGGTCGGAGATCCAGTCGGACGCTGCGTTTTCCGTAGTGACGCCCGCCCATTCGACGCCCGCCTCCAGCCCCTCGGAGTAAGAAAAGCCACCCACCGGCAGCGCCGGCGAAGCGAGCCAAATGAGCTGCAGCAGGCTGGCGGCGGCCAGCGGCGCGGGGGCCGTCATGGGTGGTGGGCGTGGTCGTGACCATGGCCGTGATCGTGGTGCGCCTGGTGGTGCCCGTGGCCATGCGCCGCATACGCGCCGCCCTCGGGCTCGAACGGCGCCTGCAGCTCGACCACCGTCAGGTGCATGGCGCGCAGCATGTCGGCCAGCACGTGGTCGGGCTCGATCTGCAGATGCTCGGGCGTGAGTTCGATCGGCACGTGCCGGTTGCCCAGGTGATAGGCCGCGCGCGTCAAGTCGAAGGCCGAGCCGTGCACCGCGCACGGCGTGATGCGCAGCACGGCCTGCGGCGCGGCGATGACGCGGATGAGCGAGCCGTCTTCGGCCACCAGCACGTCGCCACCGCGCAGCAGCGTGCCGCGTGGCAGAAACACGCCGATCGCGCGCCCCTGGCTGTCGGTGGCGCCCAAGCGGCTTTTCTGGCGCACGTCCCAGTCGAGTTCGACACTGGCCGCGCGCTTGACCAGCACCGGCGCCAGGCCCCGGCCTTGCGGGATGAGTTTGTGGAGGGTGAGCATGGCTTGCCTGAAACGGGTGTCGCGATTAATATAACGGCCGTTATAACTCGATTGCTTCGGAGTACGCCATGAACGCCAAGCCCCAGGCCAGTGCTTCGTCCCCCGCCACCACCGCCCTCAAGATCACCCAGATCGGCAACTCGGTCGGCGTGATCCTGCCCAAGGACGTGCTGGCGCGGCTGAAGGTGGGCAAGGGGGATTCGCTGTTTGTCACCGAGGTGCCGGATGGGGTGACGCTGCGGCCGTATGACGACACGTTCGAACACCAGATGGCGCTGGCGCGCGACATCATGAAAGAGTATCGCGAAGTGCTGCGCGAGCTGGCCAAATGACCCAAGCCGCGAACGAGCCTTGGGTGTGGGTGCCGCTGGCCCTGATTCTGGCGGTGCACGACGAGCAGTTGACCGACCACGGCGGCTTGCAGGGCGTGCGCGATGAAGGCCTGCTGGTCTCGGCCCTCGCGCGGGCGCAACACCTGGCCTCTTATGGCGCGCCCGACGTGGCCCAGCTGGCGGCGGCCTATGCGTTCGGCATTGCGCGCAACCACCCGTTTGCCGATGGCAACAAGCGGGCTGCCTTCGTGGCGGCGCAACTTTTTTTGCGGCTCAACGGGCACCGCATCAACGCGCCGCTGGTGGACTGCGTGCTGACCATGCTCCAACTGGCCGCCGGCGCCATGGACGAAGACGCCTATGCCGCCTGGCTGCGGCGGCATTTGCAGGCGCTTTGAAGATTGCGCGGCACGCACCACCGCATCCATCCGATCTAGAACAAAAAGTAGCGCTGCGCCATCGGCAGGCTGTGCGCCGGTTCGCAGGTCAGCAGTTGCCCATCGGCACGCACGGCGTAGGTTTGCGCATCGACCTCCATGTGCGGCGCATAGGCGTTGTGCACCATGTCGCGCTTGCCGATGCGGCGCGTGTTCTTCACCGCCACCAACGGCTTGTGCAGGCCAAAGCGCTCGCCCACGCCGGCAGCCAGCGCGGCCTGCGACACGAAGGTGAGGCTGCTGCGCGTGCGCGATCCGCCATACGACGCAAACATGGGCCGGTAGTGCACCGGCTGCGGCGTGGGAATCGATGCGTTCGGGTCGCCCATCGCCGCCATGGCGATGCTGCCGCCCTTGAGGATGAGCGCGGGCTTGACGCCGAAGAAGGCCGGCTTCCACAGCACCAGATCGGCCCACTTGCCCACCTCGATGCTGCCCACTTCGTGGCTGATGCCGTGGGCGATCGCCGGGTTGATGGTGTATTTGGCGACGTAGCGCTTGACGCGGGCGTTGTCGTGGCGCGCGGTGTCTTGCGGCAAAGCGCCCCGCTGCACCTTCATCTTGTGCGCCGTCTGCCAGGTGCGCAGCACCACTTCGCCCACGCGGCCCATCGCCTGGCTGTCGCTGCTCATGATGCTGATGGCGCCCAGGTCGTGCAGCACGTCTTCGGCGGCAATCGTCTCCTTGCGGATGCGGCTTTCGGCAAAGGCCAGGTCTTCGGCAATCGATGCGTCGAGGTGGTGGCACACCATCAGCATGTCGACGTGCTCGTCGAGCGTGTTGACGGTGTAGGGACGCGTGGGGTTGGTGGAGCTGGGCAGCACGTTGGCCTCGCCCACCACCTTCAGGATGTCGGGCGCGTGGCCGCCGCCCGCGCCTTCGGTGTGGAAGGTGTGGATGGTGCGGCCCTTGAAGGCGGCGATGGTGTCTTCCACAAAGCCGCTTTCGTTCAGCGTGTCGGTGTGGATGGCGACTTGCGTGTCGGTTTCTTCGGCCACCGTCAGGCAGTTGTCGATGGCGGCGGGCGTGCTGCCCCAGTCCTCGTGCAGCTTCAGGCCGATGGCGCCGGCGCTGATCTGCTCGTGCAGCGCGGCGGGCAGGCTGGCGTTGCCCTTGCCCAGAAAGCCCAGGTTGATCGGGAAGGCGTCGGCCGCCTGCAGCATGCGCTCGATGTGCCACGGCCCCGGCGTGCAGGTGGTGGCCAGGGTGCCGGTGGCCGGGCCGGTGCCGCCGCCGATCAGCGTGGTGATGCCGCTGGCCAGGGCTTCCTCGATCTGCTGGGGGCAGATGAAGTGGATGTGCGTGTCGATGCCGCCGGCGGTGACGATGTGGCCCTCGCCCGCGATCACCTCGGTGCCGGGGCCGATGACGATGTCGACCCCCGGCTGCACGTCGGGGTTGCCGGCCTTGCCGATGGAACGGATGCGGCCGTCCTTCAAGCCGATGTCGGCCTTGACGATGCCCCAGTGGTCGAGGATGAGCGCGTTGGTGATCACCGTGTCCACCGCGCCTTGCGCGCGCGCGCGCTGGCTTTGCGCCATGCCGTCGCGGATGGTCTTGCCGCCGCCGAACTTGACCTCTTCGCCATGGCCACCGGCGCGCAGCGTGTGGTCTTGCTCCACTTCGATGATCAGGTCGGTGTCGGCCAGGCGCACGCGGTCGCCCACGGTGGGGCCGAAGATTTCGGCGTAGGCGCGGCGCTCAAGCGTGGCCATGGCAAGCCTTCACAGTCTTCGATACTTCGTTTTTCATAGCTGCCAGCGCTTGCTGCACAAGCGCTGGGGCCTGATTTGATTCAATATTCACAGCGCACCCCGCACCAGCCCGCGAAAGCCGTGCACCACCCGCTCGCCCGCGTAGTCCACCAGTTCCACCGTGCGCTGCTGGCCGGGCTCGAAGCGCACCGCCAGGCCGCTGCCGATGTTCAGCCGCATGCCGCGCGCCGCGCTGCGGTCGAAGTCGAGCGCCGCGTTGGTCTCGGCAAAGTGGTAGTGCGAGCCGACCTGGATCGGCCGGTCGCCCGTGTTGCGCACCACCAGCGTGGTGGTGCGGCGGCCGGGGTTGAGCGCGTGCGCGCCCGCGTCGATCAGCAGTTCACCGGGCGTCATCGCCTGCCCCTCACCACGCCATGCGCAGCAGCAGCGCCGAGCCCAGCAGCGCCACCGCGCCGCCGGCCATCGCGCTCAGCCAGCGTCTCTGGTCGAACACCCAGCGCCCCAGCCCGATGCCCGTCAGGTGCAGCGCGGCCGAGCCGATCAGCATGCCGGCCAGCGCCTGCGCCACGCCCACGCCGCTCAGTTCCATGCCGTGCGCCGCGCCATGAAAAAAGGCAAACAGCCCCGCCACCAGCGCCGCCGCCCGCACCGGCCACTGCGCGCGCGTGGCGATGAGCAGACCGGTCACCAGCAGCGACGCGGCAATCATCGGCTCCACCCCCGGCACCGCCACACCCGCCAGGCCGCCCAGCGCGCCCGCGCCCAGCAGCGCGACGAAGGCCAGCGGCGCCACCCACACCGGCCGCACGGCCAGCGCGCTCCACACACCCACGGCCAGCATGGCGGCCAGGTGATCGATGCCGGTGAACGGGTGCAGCAGCCCGGCCATGAAGCCGGGGTGCACGTGGTCGCCCAGCGCACCGGTGTGGGCCAGGGCAGGCAGGGCGGGCCACAGAAGGCCCAGAAGAATGAATGCTCTATTTTTCATAGCTGTTTGCGCAGTCTGGACAAGCGCCCGGGCCTTGGAAGTTGTTGAAAGTCAAACGATGGGCTGGTGCACGGTGACCAGCTTGGTGCCATCGGCAAAGGTCGCTTCCACCTGGATGTCGGCAATCATCTCGGGCACGCCGTCCATCACATCGGTGCGCGCCAGCACCTCGCGGCCGGCGCTCATCAGCTCGGCCACGCTGCGGCCATCGCGCGCGCCTTCCATCACGGCGGCGCTGATGAGGGCGATGGCCTCGGGGTAGTTCAGCTTCAGCCCGCGCGCGCGGCGGCGTTCGGCCAGCAGCGCGGCGGTGAAGATGAGCAGCTTGTCTTTTTCGCGGGGCGTGAGTTCCATGGTGTCGCGTCAAGGTGTCGGGACCAGTGCTCGCAATTCTCGCGCCAACTTGGCGCAGCTCCGCCGAGCGCCGATTGCCCCGTTTTGGTGCTGGCGCCGCCACGGAGCGCGATCGAGGTGCACGGGCTGGCGGCATGTGGTGCGCCGCACGTCCTGACGTGGTGCGTGACGCCACGCTCGCGCGGCCGATGGTGCGCGAAACATGCTGGCACGCCGTTTGCGTTGATGCAGCCGAGGCCAAGGTCGGCCCGGCAAACCATCAATTCAACTGGAGCCCCACCAACATGCAACGTCGTTTCACACTCAAGGCACTGGCCGTGGCCACGGCCCTCGCGGGCGTCAGCGCCCTGCCCGTTCACGCGCAATCCGGCGGCACCATCAAGATCGGCGTGCTGCACAGCCTGTCGGGCACCATGGCGATTTCAGAGACGGTGCTGAAAGACACCGTGCTGATGGCCATCGACGAGATCAACGCCCAGGGCGGCGTGCTGGGCAAGAAGCTGGAGCCGGTGGTGGTCGACCCGGCCAGCAACTGGCCGCTGTTTGCCGAAAAGGCCAAACAGTTGCTGACGCAGGACAAGGTGGCCGCCGTGTTCGGCTGCTGGACCAGCGTGTCGCGCAAGTCGGTGCTGCCCGTGTTTGAAGAAAGCAACGGCCTCTTGTTCTACCCGGTTCAATACGAGGGCGAAGAGCTGAGCAAGAACGTGTTCTACACCGGCGCCGCGCCCAACCAGCAGGCCATTCCGGCGGTCGACTACCTGATGAGCAAGGAAGGCGGCGCCGCCAAGCGCTGGGTGCTGCTGGGCACCGACTACGTGTACCCGCGCACCACCAACAAGATCCTGCGCGCCTACCTGAAGAGCAAGGGCGTGAAGGACAGCGACATCGACGAGAAGTACACGCCCTTCGGCCACAGCGACTACCAGACCATCGTGGCCGACATCAAGAAGTTCTCGGCCGGCGGCAAGACCGCGGTGGTGTCCACCATCAACGGCGACTCCAACGTGCCGTTCTACAAGGAACTGGGCAACGCCGGCCTGAAGGCCAAGGACGTGCCCGTGGTCGCCTTCAGCGTGGGCGAGGAAGAACTGCGCGGTGTCGACACCAAGCCCCTGGTCGGCCACCTGGCGGCGTGGAACTACTTCATGAGCCTGAAGAACCCCGCCAACAGCGCGTTCACCCAGAAGTGGGCCGCCTACGCCAAGGCCAAGAACATCGCCGGCCACAAGGACAAGCCGCTCACCAACGACCCGATGGAAGCCACCTACATCGGCATCCACATGTGGAAGCAGGCGGTGGAAAAAGCCAAGAGCACCGACACCGACAAGGTCATCGCCGCCATGGCCGGCCAGACCTTTGCCGCGCCCGATGGCTTCACCGTCAAGATGGACGAGAAGAACCACCACCTGCACAAGCCGGTGTACGTGGGCGAGATCCGCGCCGACGGCCAGTTCAACGTGGTGTGGAAGACGCCCGGCCCCATCAAGGCCAAGCCGTGGAGCCCGTACATCGAAGGCAACGACAAGAAGAAGGACGAGCCCGAAGGCCGCAGCAAGGCGATGTAAGGCGCGGCGGCGGGGCACCGGTGGCCCCGCCTGCGCGGTCTTGTCGCCATCGCTCTCTTTGTCGCCGCGCGCGCCGCCACCTTCAGCGGTGCGGGCGTGACGCGCCCGCACCCTCTTGCTTGCCCACCATGGTCCGACTTCTTCTTGCCTGCGCGCTGGCCCTGGGGCTTGCCGGCGGCGCCCACGCGCTCACGGCCGAGCAGGCGCGCGCCATCGCTGCCGGTGATTCGACCGAAGCGCGCATCGCCGCCCTCAACCAGGCCGTGCAGACCGCCGATGCGCGCACCGCCGCCTTCGTCGACGCGCTGGCCAACGACGCCGTCAAGCTGGCGGGCGGACAGGTGCTGGTGGTCGAGGGCGAGCGCGCGCACGACCCGGTCACCGGCGCCGCCGTGGCGCTGCCCGCCGATGCCGAGGACGTGGTCAACAACAACCTGATGCGCGCCGCGCTGGAGGCCGCGCAGGCGGCGCTGCAGCTGGGCAGCGCCGAAGAACCCGTGCGCCTGGCCGCCGCCCGGGCGCTGCTGAGCGAGCCTGATGCATCGCGCTTGCCGCTGATCGAAGCCGCTTTGGCCAGCGAGAAATCCCCCGCCGTGCGCGCGCAGCTTGAACTGGTGCGCGCCGCCACCTGGCTCGCCAGCGACGACAAAAGCCAGCGCCTGGCCGCCGCCGAGGCGCTGGGCGCGCAGCGAAGCCCCGACGTCAAGCTGCTGCTCAACCAGCGCCTGGCCGACGAGCCCGATGCCGAGGTGAAGGCCGCGCTGCAGCGCGCCATCGCCCACATCGATGCCAGCCTGGCCTGGGGCGAGCGGCTGGGCGTGCTGTTCACCGGGCTCAGCCTGGGCTCGATCCTGCTGCTGGCGGCGCTGGGCCTGGCCATCACCTACGGGCTGATGGGCGTCATCAACATGGCACACGGCGAGCTGATCATGATCGGCGCCTACGCCACCTACGTGGTGCAAGGCGTGTTCCAGCGCCATCTGCCTGAAAGCGCTTTCGGCTGGTACCTGGTGGCGGCGGTGCCGGTGGCCTTTCTGGCCTCGGCGCTGGTCGGCGCGGTGCTGGAGCGCGGCGTGATCCGCTTTCTCTACGGCCGCCCGCTGGAGACGCTGCTGGCCACCTTCGGCATCAGCCTGATCCTGCAGCAGCTGGTGCGCACCATCTTCGGCGCGCAGAACGTGGGGCTGGAGAACCCGCCCTGGATGAGCGGCGGCTGGCAGCTGCTGCCCAACCTGACGCTGCCCTGGAACCGCATCGTCATCGTCTTGTTTGCCGCCGCCGTGGTGGCCGGCGTGGCCTGGGCGGTGGCGCGCACGCGCCTGGGCCTGTTCGTGCGCGGCGTGACGCAGAACCGCCCGATTGCCGCCTGCATGGGCGTGAACACCGCGCGCGTCGACACCTATGCCTTCGCACTCGGCTCCGGCATCGCCGGGCTGGCCGGCTGCGCCCTGAGCCAGGTCGGCAACGTCGGGCCCGACCTGGGGCAGAGCTACATCGTGGACAGCTTCATGGTGGTGGTGCTGGGCGGCGTCGGCCAACTGGCCGGCACGGTCTACGCCGCACTCGGCCTGGGCGTGCTCAACAAGCTGCTGGAAGGCTGGACCGGCGCCGTGCTGGCCAAGATCGCGGTGCTGGTCTTCATCATCGTTTTCATCCAGAAGCGGCCGCAGGGGATCTTTGCCTTGAAAGGCCGCGAGGCGTGACCGTCATGAGCTATCCATCCGTCAGCCTGCCGCGCCGCGCGCCGCTGCTCTCGCGCGCCGGCTGGGCCGCCTTCTTCACCGCGCTGCTCGCCGTGTGCGCGCTGGCGCCGGCGCTCAACCTGTGGGTGCCCGAGGGCTCGCCGTTTCACCTGTCGGGCTACATGGTCACGCTGCTGGGCAAGATCATGTGCTACGCCATCTGCGCGCTGGCCATCGACCTGATCTGGGGCTACACCGGCATCCTGTCGCTCGGCCACGGTTTGTTCTTTGCGCTGGGCGGCTACATGATGGGCATGTACCTCATGCGCCAGATCGGGCGCGAGGGCAGCTACCAGAGCGAGCTGCCCGACTTCATGGTGTTTCTGGACTGGAAGCAACTGCCGTGGCACTGGGCGTTGAGCGACAGCTTTGTGGCCACCCTGATCCTGATCGTCGCCGTGCCGGGGCTGGTGGCCTTCGTGTTCGGCTACTTCGCGTTTCGCTCGCGCATCCAGGGCGTGTACTTCTCGATCATCACGCAGGCGCTCACGTTTGCCGCCATGCTGCTGTTCTTCCGCAACGAGACGGGCTTTGGCGGCAACAACGGCTTCACCGATTTCAAGCGCATCCTGGGCCTGCCGCTGGCCACGCCGCAGATGCGCATGGCGCTGTTCGTGCTGACCGGTGTGGCGCTGCTGGGGTTTTTTCTGCTGGCGCGCTGGCTCGTCAACGCCAAGTTCGGCCGTGTGCTGCAGGCCATTCGCGACGCCGAGCGCCGCACCATGTTCTGCGGCTACGACCCGCTGCCCTACAAGCTCACCATCTGGGTCATCAGCGCCATGATGTGCGGCGTGGCCGGCGCGCTGTACGTGCCGCAGGTCGGCATCATCAACCCGAGCGAGATGAGCACCGGCGCCTCGATCGAAATGGCGGTGTGGGCCGCCGTGGGCGGGCGCGCCACGCTGATCGGGCCGATCGTCGGCGCCTTTCTGGTCAACGGCGCCAAGAGCTGGCTCACGGTGGCGGCGCCGGAGTATTGGCTGTTTTTTCTGGGCGGCCTGTTCATCGTCGTCACGCTGTTCATGCCGCAGGGCGTGGTCGGCCTGGTCGGGCGGGTTCTCAAGCGAAATCGGCCTCCAGCGCACGTTCAGCAAGCGCCAGCAGCTACCAAATCCGAAGCGTCCGAATCGACAAACGAGGCGAATGCGGCCTTGCAGGGAGCGCGCGCATGACGCCCGAGTTGATGGAAGAAGGCGCGCGGCGGCTGCAAGCCCATGCGCTGAACGCCGCACCGCGGCAGACCGAATCGGGCGGCCGCACCGCCGACTACGGCCGCCCGGCGCGGCCGGGCGAGGTCGACGTGACGCACGGGCGCATCCTGTACCTGGAAGACGTGAGCGTGAGCTTCGACGGCTTCAAGGCCATCAACGGCCTGAACCTGGACATCGCGCCGGGCGAGCTGCGCTGCGTCATCGGCCCCAACGGCGCCGGCAAGACGACGATGATGGACATCATCACCGGCAAGACGCGGCCAGGCAGCGGCACCGTGTTCTTCGGCTCCACCATCGACCTGCTGCGCCACAACGAGCCCGAGATCGCGCAACTGGGCATCGGCCGCAAGTTCCAGAAGCCCACCGTGTTCGAGCAGCTGACGGTGTTCGAAAACCTGGAGCTGGCGCTGAAGACCGACAAGCGCGTGCGGCCGTCGATGCTGTTCCGGCTCGACTCGGCCGCTGAAGACCGGCTGGCCGACGTGCTGCGCACCATCCACCTGGCTGGCGAAGTCACGCGCCGCGCGGGCGACCTGAGCCACGGCCAGAAGCAGTGGCTGGAGATCGGCATGCTGCTGATGCAAGACCCGAAGCTGCTGCTGCTGGACGAGCCCGTGGCCGGCATGACCGACGAGGAAACCGCGCGCACGGCCGAGCTGTTCTTGTCGCTCAAAGGGCGCCACAGCCTGATGGTGGTGGAGCACGACATGCACTTCATCCGCGCCATCGCCGGCGACACCGGCACCGTCACCGTGCTGGCCGAAGGCCGCGTGCTGGCGCAGGGCACGCTCGACCAGGTGCAGGCCGACGAGCGCGTGATCGAGGTCTACCTGGGCCGTTGAATGATCTGTTTTTGATAGCTGCTCGCGCTTGATGGACAAGCGCTGGCGCCCTGTTTGACTCATAAACCACCATGCTCACCGTCAAGAACATCCAGCAGTACTACGGCGGCTCGCACATCCTGCGCGATGTCGGTTTCGAGGCGCGCGCCGGCGAGGTCACCGTGCTGCTGGGCCGCAACGGCGTGGGCAAGACGACGCTGCTCAAAAGCCTGATGGGCCTGGTGCCGATCAAGAGCGGCCACATCGAGTTCGACGGCCAGCGCATCGAGCGCCGCACGCCCTACGAACGCGCGCGCGCCGGCATCGGCTTCGTGCCGCAGGGGCGCGAAATCTTCTCGCGCCTGACGGTGCAGGACAACTTGGCCATGGGCCTGGCCTACCGGCCGGCGGGCACGCCGATCCCGCGCGAGCTGTTCGAGCTGTTTCCCATCCTCGAGCAGATGCGCGGGCGGCGCGGCGGCGATCTGTCGGGCGGGCAGCAGCAGCAGCTGGCGATTGCGCGGGCGCTGGCGCCCGGCCCCAGGCTGCTGGTGCTGGACGAGCCGACCGAGGGCATTCAGCCCAGCATCATCAAGGACATCGGCCGCGTCATCCGCCTGCTGGCCGCGCGCGGCGACATGGCCATCGTGCTGTGCGAGCAGTACTACGACTTTGCCGAAGAGCTGGCCGACCAGTATCTGGTGATGGAGCGCGGCGAGATCATCGCGCGCGGGCCCGGCAGCGAGATGGCGGCGCGCGGCATTCGCCGCCTGGTGGCGATCTGAACTGCAGCGGCGCGCTCACATGGCCCAGATGCGCGGCGCGCTCGCCGGCAGTTGCCAGAACGCAGCGCGCCAGGCGGCGCGGATCTGGCGCCACAGGTCGCTCGCCGGCTCGGTAACCGGCGCCAGCGCGCGCACCACCAGCAGCCGGTCGTTCAAGGCGGTGACGCCCGCGTGCGCCGCCAGCGCATGCGCATCGATGACGGCGCGCGTGCGCTCCAGTGCCGCTTCGCGCTGCGCGCGTGTCAGCGGCGCGGCGCTGGCGTAGAACAGCGTCGCCAGGCAGCGCTGGCCGGCCAGGCCCAGCGGGCTGTTCAGCAAGCGGTCGTCCTGGCCATCGATGCGCGCGTGCTCCAGCCAGAGGCCGGGCCATTCGATGCGTTGCAGCAGGTGGCCGCGGTCGAACGGCTGCCCGGCAAGCGGCAGGCCGAGCGCCACCACGTCCCAGCCGATCAGCGACGCACCGCCCGCCAGTTCCAGCGTCAAACGGTTCTCGGCGTGGGCGCCGGGGTAGATCAGCGTCTCCAGCGGCAGCCATTCGAGCCGTGCCTGCTCGCCCAACCTGAGCTGCACGTTCTGCACGCCGGGCGCGCCGGCGCTGCGGTAAAAGCGCGTCGCGCCGGGCGTGGTCACCAGCGCGTGCGCGCCGGATTCGACTTCCACCGAAATGTCCAGCACGTCGCCCGACGCAATGCCGCCTGGCGGATGCACCAGCACGCTGTGGCAGATGCGTGCGTCTTCCGGGTGCATGCTCTTGAGCACCCGCAACGGCCCCGCGTGCCGGTGCCGCACCACGGTGCGGCCCTGCGCCAGCTGGTAACGAAGATCGAGTGTGGCGTGCCAGGTCATGAAAGAGGGAGGTGAGCAGCCCACCCTACCTCGGCAACGCCAGCAGCCAGTACATGAGCAGCAGGTTGAAGAGCAGGCTGACGCCGAGCAGCAGTTTCCACCATTGCGTCGGGTCGCGTTGCAGCAGCGGCGTGGCCGGCGGCGCGGTAAGCGGGCGCGAGGCACCGCGCTCCAGCGCCAGCATGAACTCTTCGGCGGTCTCGAAGCGCTCGCGCGCATCGCGCGCCACGGCTTTCTGCACGATGTGGTCGAGCCAGATCGGCACCTCCGGGTTGTGGCGGCTGGGCGGCACCGGATCGCGCCAGTAGCGCCCGAGCTGGTACGGCAGCACGTCGCCGTACGGCAGCTTGCCGCGCGCCAGCAGCTGGTACAGCACCACGCCAAGCGCGAACAGATCGCTGCCGGCATCGGCCGGCTGGGCTTCGTGCGCGTGCTGGCCCGACGACGCGCCAAAGCGGTAACCCCATTGCTCGGGATTGATGTAGCTGGGCGTGCCGGCGTGCAGCCGGCGCATCGCCTCGGGCTCGTGCCCCGACAGGGCCACGCCCAGGTCGAGCAGGCGCAGCACGCCATCGGCGCCCAGGTGCAGGTTGGCCGGCTTGACGTCGCGGTGCACCACGCCCTGCCGGTGCAGACCGGCCAGCGCACGCGCCGCCTGCACGGCCCACTGCAACACGTGCGACACGGCCGGCGGCTGGCCGCGCTCCAGCACCTGCGCCAGCGTATCGCCGGCATGCCAGTCGTACAGCAGGTAGAAGGCACTTGGCTCGTGGCCTGGCATCTCGTGCGGCTCGTGCAGCGCGACCAGGTGCGGCGCCGCGGCGCTGGTGGCCAGGCGGCGCGCCAGCCAGGCTTCGTGCGCCAGCTGGGCGCGCTCCTCGGGGTCGTGCGCGCGGGCCGGCAACAAGGCCTTCATCACCAGCGCACGCGGTGCGGTGGCGGCCGAATCGGGGTCTTTCTGGCCGCCAGCGCCCGTCTGAGCCCATTCTTCGCTACGGATTTTATAGACCGCGTTGATGCCGTTGTCGGCCAGCACCGCATCGACCAGCCAGCCGTCGATGGCCTCGCCCACCGCCAGCCGGGGCGGCACCGGCAGCGTGGCAGCGCGGCGGCGCTGGTCGTTGAGCGTGTCTTCCTGCAGCCCGCGCACCCGCACCACCAGGGCGGTGGCGTTGTCGGGGCTGCCGGCTTCCAGCGCGGCGGCCGTGAGCGCCTGGCTGAACGCCTGGGCCCCCGCCACGCCCTTGGTGGCGGCGGTGCTGCCGTGCAGCAGCGCGGCCAGGTGCCGCTCGCTCAAGGCGCCGTGCACGCCGTCGGTGAGCAGCACGAACAGGTCGCCCACCAGCAGGTCGCCCTGCGTGTAGTCGACCACCACGCGCTCTTCGGCGCCCACGGCGCGCGTCAGCTGGTGGCGAAAGTCGTGCTGCGCCACGGCGTGGTCGTGCGTGAGCAGCGTGACGCGCCCGCCGCGCACCAGATAGGCGCGCGTGTCGCCCACGTGCGCCAGCGACCAGCCGTGCCCGCGCAGCACCAGCACCGTGAGCGTGGTCAGCCCGCTGGCCGGCGCGCGGCGGCGGTTGGTGCCGGCCAGCCAGGCGTTCTGCGCCGCAATGACGCGATCCAGCGCAACGGTCGAATCCCACGCCGCTGGCGTGCCGTAGTAGTCGCGCACCACGCTGGTGACGCTGGTCTGCGCCGCCTCGGCGCCGAAGCCGCCGGTGCTGACGCCGTCGGCAATCGCCGCGATGGCCCCGTGCGCGCCCTCGCCCGGACCGGGCAGCTGCATGCCCGCGAAGTCTTCGTTCACGCGCTTGCGGCCGGCTTGCGAATCAAAGCCGATGTCGAGGTCGAGGCTCATGTCGACGATGAGGAATGCAGGTTTTGTGCCGCGCTGGTGCATGCTTTTTGGCACACCGCTGCACCGAAGCAGTGCACGTTCACCAAAGGCTGAAAAATATCATTTTGATAGCTGCCCGCGCTTGATGGACAAGCGCTGCGCGGCCTTTTGACGTGAAAACCAAGGCCATCGAGAGTCTGGCACGCCGTTTGCAGCAAGACCTGCGCTGGCGCAGGGCCCGCAGTTAGAGGTACAGCATGAAGAAACCCAGATTGGTGATGATCGGCAATGGCATGGCGGGCGTGCGCACGCTGGAAGAGCTCATCAAGCTCGCACCCGATCTGTACGACATCACCGTCTTCGGCGCCGAGCCGCACCCCAACTACAACCGCATCCTGCTGTCGCCCGTGCTGGCGGGCGAGCAGACGCTGGAGGAGATCATCCTCAACGACTGGGCCTGGTACACCGACAACCACGTGACGCTGCACGCGGGCTGCAAGGTCACCCACGTTGACCGCGCGCGCCGCCTGGTGCACGCCGAGAACGCCGCCGGCGACAAGATGGTGGCCGAGTACGACCGCCTGCTGATGGCCACCGGCAGCCACCCTTTCATCCTGCCGGTGGCGGGAAACGACCTGCCCGGCGTGCTGGCCTACCGCGACATCGCCGACACCCAGGCCATGATCGATGCCGCCGCGAAATTCAGGCACGCGGTGGTCATCGGCGGTGGTCTGCTGGGGCTGGAGGCGGCCAACGGCCTGATGAAACGCGGCATGAGCGTCACCGTGGTGCACGTCTCGCCCACTTTGCTGGAGCGCCAGCTCGACGCCACCGCCGGCCGGCTGCTGCAGAAATCGTTGGAAGAGCGGGGGCTGAAGTTTCTCATCGGCGCGCAGACGCAGGCGCTGGTGGCCGGGCCGGACGGCCGCGTCGCCAAGGTGGTGTTCAAGGATGGCACCGAAGTGCCCGCCGACCTGGTGGTGATGGCCGTCGGCATTCGCCCCAACACCGAACTGGCCGAGGGCATGCGCCTGCATGTGAACCGCGGCATCGTGGTCAGCGACACCATGCAGACGGTGACCGACGGCCGCATCTACGCCGTTGGCGAATGCGCCGCGCACCGCGGCATCGCGTACGGGCTGGTGGCGCCGCTGTTCGAGCAGGGCAAGGTGGTGGCCAATCACCTGGCCGAGTTCGGCATCGGGCGCTACCAGGGCTCGCTCACGTCCACCAAGCTCAAGGTGACGGGGATCGACCTGTTCTCGGCCGGCAATTTCCAGGGCGGGCAGGAGACGGAGGAAATCGTGCTCTCCGACCCGTTTGCCGGCGTCTACAAGAAGCTGGTCATCCAGGACGACAAGCTGGTCGGCGCCTGCCTGTACGGCGACACGGTCGATGGTTCGTGGTACTTCAAACTGCTGCGCGAAGGCCGCAGCGTGGCCGACATCCGCGAGCGGCTGATGTTCGGCGAGTCGAACATCGGCGACACCGGCCACGAAGGCAATACCAAGGCCGCCGCCATGGCCGACACCGACGAAGTCTGCGGCTGCAACGGCGTGACCAAGGGCGCCATCTGCAAGGCCATCAAGGACAAGGGCCTGTTCACGCTGGAGGAAGTGCGCAAGCACACCAAGGCCAGCGCCTCGTGCGGCTCGTGCACGGGCCTGGTGGAGCAGCTCATCATGTTCACCGCCGGCGGCGACTATTCGGCCAGCCCGCGGCTCAAGCCCCTGTGCGGCTGCACCGAGCACGGCCACCAGGCCGTGCGCGATGCGATTCGCGAGCACCACCTGCTCAGCGTGCCGGCGGTGATGCGCTTCATGGACTGGACGACGCCCGATGGCTGCCCCAGCTGCCGCCCGGCGCTCAATTACTACCTGCTGTCCACCTGGCCGAAGGAGGCGGTGGACGATCCGCAAAGCCGCTTCATCAACGAGCGCAGTCACGCCAACATCCAGAAGGACGGCAGCTACAGCGTCATCCCGCGCATGTGGGGCGGCGAGACCAATGCCAGCGAGCTGCGCCGCATTGCCGACGTGGTGGACAAGTACGCCATTCCCACTGTCAAGGTCACGGGCGGTCAGCGCATCGACCTGCTGGGCGTGAAGAAGGAAGACCTGATCGGCGTCTGGCAAGACCTGGGCATGCCCTGCGGCCACGCCTACGCCAAGGCGCTGCGCACCGTGAAGACCTGCGTGGGCAGCGAGTGGTGCCGCATGGGCACGCAGGACAGCACGCAAATGGGCAAGGATCTGGAGCGCGCCATGTGGCGCATGTACGCGCCGCACAAGGTCAAGTTTGCCGTCAGCGGCTGCCCGCGCAACTGCGCGGAGAGTGGCATCAAGGACGTGGGCGTGATAGGCGTCGATTCGGGCTGGGAGATCTACGTCGGCGGCAACGGCGGCATCAAGACCGAGGTGGCGCAGTTTCTCGTCAAGCTGAAGACCGCCGAGGAAGTGCTGGAACACACCGGCGCCTTCATGCAGCTGTACCGCGAGGAGGGCTGGTACCTGGAGCGCACCGTGCACTACATCCACCGCGTCGGGCTCGACCACGTCAGGCAACGCGTGGTGGACGATGCCGATGGCCGCCGTGCATTGTGGGAGCGGCTGCAGTTCGCGCTCGACGGCGAGCCCGACCCCTGGTTCGAGTTCGACCAGGCGCGGGTCGACACGCGGCAGTTTCAGCCAGTGGCAGAAGTCGAGGCCGCGAAGACGGCCGTGGCCACGCCAGTGGTCTAGCTCCAGCCCCGGAAATATCGATCAAATGTGCCGCTGGCGCTTGAATACATTGCGCGAGCAGCTATCAAGGATGTAGCAATGAACGAGTGGACTGCGATCTGCCGGGTGCAGGATATTCCGCCCTTGGGCGCGCGCCGCGTGGCCAGGCAGCGCGGCCTCGACGTGGCGATCTTTCGCACCAGCGGGGACGAGGTGTTTGCCCTGCTCGACCGCTGCCCGCACAAGGGCGGTGTGCTGAGCCAGGGCATCGTGTTCGGCCGCCAGGTGGCCTGCCCGCTGCACAACTGGACCATCGGGCTGGACAACGGCGCGGCGCGCGAGCCGGACGAAGGCTGCACGCCGAGCTTCGCCGTGCGGGTGGACGCCGGCATGGTCTACCTCGACGCCGACGAGCTGGCCACGCGCGCCCTCGAGCCCACGCGGCCGGTGGCCGGGCCGTGCCACCGGCACGTGGCGCCCACGTGACGGCTGATCGCGTCCGTAGCTGAACACGCCGTGATGCCCGAGACCAAATCCACCTGCCCCTATTGCGGCGTGGGCTGCGGCGTGATCATCGAATCCGACGGCGCCGCGATCACCGGCGTGCGGGGCGACCCCGACCACCCCGCCAACTTCGGCCGCCTGTGCAGCAAGGGCAGCACGCTGCACCTGACCGCATCGCCCATGATCAACGCCACCGCCCGGCTGTTGCACCCGATGCGCCGCCCGACACGCGGCGCGGCGCCCGAGCGCATCACCTGGGACGACGCGCTGGACGAAGTCGCCACGCGCCTGCACACCGTCATGGCGCAGCACGGCCCCGAATCGATCGGCGTGTACGGCAGCGGCCAGCTGCTGACCGAGGACTACTACGTGCTCAACAAGTTCGTGAAAGGGCTGCTGGGCACCAACAACCTCGACACCAACTCACGCCTTTGCATGAGCAGCGCCGTGGCGGGCTACAAGGCCACGCTGGGCGCCGATGCGCCGCCGGCGTGCTACGACGACATCGCGCACGCGCAGTGCCTGTTCATCACCGGCAGCAACGCCGCCTGGGCACACCCGGTGCTGTTTCGCCGCATCGAAGACGCCCGACGAGTCAACCCGACGCTGAAGATCATCGTCGTCGACCCGCGCCGCACCGACACCTGCGAGATCGCCGATCTGCACCTGCAGATTCAGCCCGGCACGGACGTGCTGCTGTGCCACGGCCTGCTGCACCTGATGCTGTGGGAGGGCTGGGTCGATCACGACCACATCGCCGCGCACACCACCGGTTTCGGCGCGCTCAAGGCGCTGGTGCGCGACGCCACGCCCGAGCACGTGGCACGGGTGTGCGGCGTGTCGCCAGAAGACTTGCTGACCGCCGCGCGCTGGTTCGCGGGCATCGGCGACCACGGTGCCCGAGCGCCCACGCTCAGCCTCTACTGCCAGGGCTTGAACCAATCGACCAGCGGCACCGCCAAGAACGCCGCGCTCATCAACCTGCACCTGGCCTGCGGCCAGATCGGCAAGCCGGGCGCCGGGCCGTTCAGCCTGACGGGGCAACCCAACGCCATGGGCGGGCGTGAGGTGGGCGGCATGGCGAACCTGCTCAGCGCGCACCGCGATTTGGCCAACCCGGTGCACCGTGCCGAGGTGGCCGCCTTGTGGGGCGTGGATTCGGTGCCTGAAAAGCCCGGGCTCACCGCGGTGGAAATGTTCCAGGCCGCGGCCGATGGCCAGATCAAGGCGCTTTGGATTCTTTGCACCAACCCCGCGCAAAGCCTGCCCGACCAGAATACGGTGCGCCGCGCCTTGCAGCGCGCCGAGTTCGTGGTGGTGCAGGAAGCCTTTGCCAGCAGCGAAACCTGCGCGTACGCCGACCTGCTGTTGCCCGCCGCGCCCTGGGGCGAGAAAGAAGGCACGGTGACCAACAGCGAACGCCGCATCAGCCGTGTGCGCGCCGCCGTGGCACCAGCGGGCGAGGCGCGCGCCGACTGGCGCATCGTGCAAGCCGTCGCGCAGCGGCTGGAGACGCGCCTGCGGCCCGGCAGGGCGACCTTGTTTCCGTACCAATCAGCCGAGCACGTGTGGAACGAGCACCGCGAGAGCACGCGGGGACGCGATCTTGACATCACCGGGCTGACCTACCCGCTGCTGGATCAGCGCGGGCCGCAGCAATGGCCCTTCACCGAAGCCGACGCCGTAGGCACACCCCGCCTGTACGTAGACGGCGTGTATCCCACCGCCGATGGCCGCGCGCGCTTTCACACCGCCCCTTTCGTGCCGGTGGCCGAGCCGCGCAGCGCGCACTACCCCTTCAGCCTGATCACCGGCCGGCTGCGCGACCAGTGGCACGGCATGACGCGCACCGGCGTGCTGGGTCGCCTGTTCGGCCATGCGTCGGAGCCGGTGGCGCACATGCACCCGCACGACATGGCGCGGCGCGGCTTGGCCGCCGGCCAACTCGTGCGCCTGCGCAGCCGGCATGGCGAAATCGTGCTGCCCGTGGCGGAAAACGCCGCCGTGGGTGTCAGCCAGATCAGCGTGCCCATGCACTGGGGCAGCGCGTTTTTGGGCGGTCAAGCGGCGGACGGCACGCCGCTGCTGGGCATCAACGCCTTGACCACGCCCCGGTTCTGCCCCACGTCGAAGCAGCCGGAACTCAAGCACGTCGCGGTGCGCGTCGAGGCCGTCTCGTTGCCCTGGCAGTTGCTCGGACTGGCGTGGCTGCCGGACGCGCGAATCATGGCCACGCGCGAGCGACTGGCCGGCATGCTGGCGCGTTTTGAATTTGCCAATTGCGTGCCGTTTGGCCGTGAGCGCGGTGGCTTGCTGTTTCGCGCGGCAGCCAGCGAACCACCCCCCGACGCCTTGCTTGATCAGATCGAATCGCTGCTTGGACTGAACACCCCCGACACGCTGCGCTATGCCGACCGACACAACGCCCAGCGGCGCGCGGCACGTCTGGCGCGCGGCCAGGTCGCTGAAGCACCGGAGCGCGTCACGCTGGAGGCGATCTTGCTGGCCGGTGACACGCAGGCCGAGGCCTGGATCCGGGGCGTGCTGCAAGACCAGCAAGCCGCCGAAGCCTATGGCCGTCTGCTGCTGGCACCAGGCGCGCGCGCGCCTGTGCAAATTTCGCAGCGTTCGCCGCAGATTTGCACCTGCCTCAACATCACCGAAGCAGCGATCGTCGATGGCCTGGCGAACTGCGATGGTGATGACCACACGCGACTCGCGCAACTGCAGGGCGCGCTGAAGTGCGGAACGCAATGCGGCTCTTGCTTGCCGGAATTGCGGCGCCTGGTGTCGCGCACCCATGAAGCAATGAACGCACCGGGTTGATCGGCGGCATCGCACTCGACAGGTGCCCTCGCTCCAACAACGTGAGCCTTGCCCTTTGCAAGCGCCCTGGAACAACGCGCTGCATGCCGCTCTTGGTGCATCGGATAACTTCTTGACGGGCTTGAGCGCTGGCATCCGTCTTGCAGTGGTTCCTACGTCGCAACATTCAAAGACCAAGCCGCGCCATGACAAATTTCCGAAACTTCCTCAAGTCCGGGCACTGGCCGACGCTGTTCGCGTCGTTCCTCTACTTCGATTTCACCTTTGCCATCTGGGTGCTGAACGGCGCCATGGCGCCCTTCATCAGCGAGCAGTTCAACCTGAGCCCGGCACAAAAGGGCTTCATGGTCAGCGTGCCGATCATCGCTGGTGCGCTGATGCGCTTTCCGCTCGGCGTGCTGTCGCAATACATCGGGCGCAAGAGCGCAGCCTTGGTCGAGATGGGCCTGATCGTGCTGGCGCTGCTCTATGGCTTTTTCGCGGTCAACACCTATGACGAGGTGATCGCCATGGGGGTGCTGCTGGGCATCGCCGGTGGCAGCTTCGGCATCGCACTGTCGCTGGGCTCCGGCTGGTTCCCGGCCAGGTACAAGGGGCTGGCCATGGGCATCGCGGGCGCCGGCAACTCGGGCACGGTGCTGGCGGTGCTGTTCGCGCCGCCGCTGGCCATGAAGTTCGGTTGGACCGCCGTGTACGGCATCGCCGCCTGCACCATGATCGTGCCGATGGTCGTGATGTGGCTCATGGCCAAGGAACCGCCTGACCGCGAAACCGGCCACACCCTGCGCGAGCACACGGCCTGCCTGTTCGAGAAAGACGGCTGGGCCTTCAGCCTGATCTACGTCATCACCTTCGGCGGCTTCATTGGCCTGGCGAGTTTTCTGCCGACCTATTTCTACGACCAGTTCAAAGTCACCAAGGTCGAAGCCGGGCAACTGACCATGCTGGCCACGCTGATGGGCTCGGTGATTCGAATCGTCGGCGGCTACCTCGGCGACCGGTTCGGCGGCGTGAACACCCTCACCGGCGTGCTGGTGGCGGTGGCCGTGACGCTCGTCGGCTGCGGCATGGCCGGCACGTCGCTGGTCGCCACAACCTTGCTCTTCATGCTGTGCTTCTCCGCCCTGGGCGCAGGCAATGGCGCGCTGTTTCAGCTCGTCCCGCTGCGCTGGCCGCTGACCACCGCAGTCGCGGGTTCCATGATCGGCGAAATCGGCGCCCTGGGCGGTGGCTTTCTACCCAACGCCATGGGCCAATCCAAACAACTCGCCGGCACCTACCTCTGGGGCTTCGTCGCCTTCGCCGCCCTGACGGTGGGTGTATTGGTCATGATGCGATTCATGCAATTGCGCTGGACCCGGACTTGGGCCGAAAAAGGCGGCCGGGCGCGAGCAGCATCCGCCGATTTGCCGGCCGTTGCAGATACAAGCGCCATCGCTCGCGTCTGATCTGCCGACAATCGGCAAGGCGCGAAAGTCCTGGCCGGCACGCAAGGCCGGTCAGCGGGCGTCAACTCGGAGCAGAAAATCCAAGAAAAAAGCACCTAGCGTTGCCGCTAAGTGCTTGATTTCATTGGTAGGCGCGATAGGACTCGAACCTACGACCCCCACCATGTCAAGGTGGTGCTCTAACCAGCTGAGCTACGCGCCTGAAAGATTCGAAGCTGCTGAGTGTAGCAGATCGGCGCGCGGGGTTCAGCGGCGACGCGCGACGCGCACGCCGGACACGTCTTGCACCTGGCGCAGCACGTGTCCCAGGCGCTGCGTGTCGCTGACTTCAACGGTGAAAGTCATCCACGCCCAGCCCTTGACCGATTGCGTCTGCACGCCGATCACGTTCATCTTCTCGCGCGCAAACACGTCAGAGATGTCGCGCAGAAGGCCCTGGCGATCCAGTGCTTCAACTGCCACGTCGACCGGATAGGCGGGGGTGCGGCCGGTGGCCGGTGTGCTCCAGCCGACTTCGATCACACGCTCTGGCTCGCGCGCCTGCAGTTCGCGAAAGGTCTTGCAATCGCGCCGGTGCACGCTCACCCCACGCCCGCGCGTCACGTAACCCGCTATGTCGTCGGGCGGCGCCGGCTTGCAGCAGCGCGCGGGTTGCGTGAGCAGCGAATCCAGCCCCACCACCAGCACGCCGCCGCGGCTGCTGGTGGTTTCAGGCCGCGCCTTGCGCAGCACCTGCTCGTCGGCATCCGGCACCGGTTCGGGCGGGCGCCAGACGTTTTCGATGGCGCGCAGCGACAATTCGTCCTTGCCGACGGTCTCGAACAATGCGTCAGGGGTCTTGAAGCCCAGCTCGCTGGCCAGATGATCCAGCGACAGCGCTGTGCGGCCTTCGCGCTGCAGCAGCTTCTCGACCATCTCGCGCCCGCGCGCCACGTTGTCGCGTGCGTGCTGGGCGTTGAACCACGCGCGCACCTTGGCGCGCGCGCGGTTGGAGGCGAGGAAGTGCAGCTCGGGATTCAGCCAGTCGCGCGACGGGCCGCCCTCCTTGGCGGCGATGACCTCCACCGTCTGGCCGTTTTTCAGCGCGGTTTGCAGCGGCACCATGGCGCCGTCAACACGGGCGCCGCGGCAACGGTGGCCCAGCTCGGTGTGGACCGTGTACGCAAAATCGACCGGCGTGGCGCCCGCCGGCAATTCGACGATGGATGCATCCGGCGTCAGCACATAGATGCGGTCATCGAACAAACCATAGTGCGGCGCGGCGCCAGACAAATCGCGCTCCCAAGCCAGCAGCTGGCGCAACACCGCAATCTTGGCGTCGTAGTCGCTGGCCGCGCTGACACCGGCATAACCCTTGGTGCCGGCCTCCTTGTAGGCCCAGTGCGCGGCCACGCCGTGCTCGGCGTGCGCGTGCATGTCGGGCGTGCGGATCTGGATTTCCCACGGCTTGCCCTGCTCGTCGCGCACCACGGTGTGCAGCGACTGATAGCCGTTGGGCTTGGGCTTGGCGATGTAGTCGTCGAACTCTTCCGGCACCGGCGTGAAGTGCTGGTGCACCCAGCCGAGCGCGCTGTAGCAGTCGACCACCGTGGGCACCATGATGCGCAGGGCGCGGACGTCGAACACGCGGTCGAAATCCAGCCCCTTGCCGCGCATCTTGCGCACGATGGAGCTGATGTGCTTGGGGCGCCCCGTCACGCTGGCGTCCACGCCCTGCTTGCGCAAGGCGCTCTCGATTTCTGAGCGCTTTTGCTCCAGTGCGGCTTCGCGCTCGATGCGTTTCTCGTCCAGCAGCGAGGCCACCAGGCGGTAGGCGTCAGGCTCCTGGGCGCGAAAGATCAGGTCTTCCATCTCCCATTTGACCTGCCAGATGCCTAGCCGGTTGGCCAGCGGCGCAAACACCTCGTGCGACTCGCGCAGCAAGCTGGGCGCGGGCGGCCGGCGTGCCGAAGCGCACCAGCGCAGCGTCTGCAAACGCGAGGCCAGGCGCAGCAGAATCACGCGCAGATCGCGGCTGAAGGCCAGCAGCATCTTGCGCACGAACTCGGTCTGCTGACCGGCCTGCTCGGAATCGCCCGACAAATCCTGCCGGCTGACGCGCGAGCGCTGCTGCACGCGCTCCAGCTTCGAAGCTTCAATGGCCAGCCGCGCAAAGCCGTCGCCAAAGGCCTTGCCGATGACCTCGTCGGGGCGGCTGAGCTGCGCGCTGGCGTAGCTGAGGTACACCGCCGCCTGAATCTCGTCCGAGCCGCCGATGCCGGCCAGGATGTCGGCCGTGGCGTCGGCGTGCGCCAGCACGTTTTCGCCCGACGAGGTGGTTTCGCCGGCCAAAAGCGGCTCGGCAAAGGCGCGCGCGCGCGCCCGCATGTCGCCCAACGCTGCCGCGCCGCCGCCGGTGGCGGTGACGACATCGGCCAGCGGCTCGCGGGTGGTCGGCGCAGGACGCGTCAAGGTCTTCATCGCGCGTCGTCGCGCGGCGTGGCTGGCGCGGGCAGCAGAAAATCAAGCACCGCGGCCACCTGGTCGGCAGCCACCAGCGTGGGCGCATGGCCCACGCCGGCAAATGAGACCACGCGCGGGCGCGGGCCGCGTACGCGCATGGCGTCGGCGGTGGCGGCCGACAGCAGATCGGAATCGGCGCCGCGCAGCACCAGCGTCTCGGCCGTCACGCGGTCGTACATCTGCCACAAGGCGGCTTCGCCCTCGGCCGACGCTTCTGGCGTGAGCGCCGCGTAAGGCACGGCGATGGCCGGGTCGTAGTGCAGGCGCCAGGCACCGTCCGGCGTCGGTCGCAGCATGGGGCGCGACAGCGCCAACCATTCGTCGTCGGTGTGCGGGCCAAAGCCGGCTGAAATTGCGCGCATGCTGGCCGCCGCCGCTTCGACCGTGGGGAAAGTGCCCGACTTGCCCAGGTACTGGCCGATGCGCTGCAGCGCCGCCCATTCGATGACCGGGCCGACATCGTTCAGCACCAGACGGTGCAGCAGCGCGGGCAACGGCAATTCAGGCACGCCCGCCAGCGTCAGGCCGATCAAGCCGCCCATGCTGGTGCCGACCCAGTCGAAGCTGCGGATCGGTCCGGCGCCTTGCAACGCGCCCAGCAAGGCCAGCATGTCGCCGACGTAGGTCGAAAACTGATAGCCCATCGGGTCCTTGAGCCAGTCGCTGTGACCGCGACCCACGACATCGGGGCAGACGACGCGCAGGGGCTGACCCTGCCCACCGGCGCGCGCCAGCAACGCACGCGCCAGCACGTCAAAGTCGCGTCCCTGGCGCGAAAGGCCGTGCGCGCAGACCACCACATGTTCAGCGGCCGCGTCGCCCCACTGCCAGTACGCCATGCGGTGACCACCCTCCGCGTCGGGGCAGTTGACGTGATGGAGAGCAGGTTCAGTCATGGTGCTTGGCGAGGTTCACGGCGCGGGGTGCGCAGTGAAGGACCATGGTAAATGAAACGCCCGACAGTGGCCGGCAACAGCGTACAGGCAACTATCAAAAAAATAGCTGCTTGCGCTTGCTATACAAGCGCCAGAGCCGAAAATCACCCAAAATCAGGCCATGCGCGGCTCAGCGCGCCTGCACGGTGCCCGATACAGTGACCTGCACCACGGTCTTGCCCGGCTCCACCGACACCGGCGCATCGGCCGACATGGCGCTGGCCTCCTTGGCCATGCCGTACAAGCGCGGCGCGACGCCACCTTCTTCACCGCTCACGCTGACTTCGCGCAGCGTGTAGCCGGCAAAGCCGAACGCCTTGGCGATCTCGGCCGCGCGCTGCTTGAAGCGTTCGATGGCCTGCGCCTGCGCCTCGGCCTGCACCTTGGCGCGCTGTTCGCGGCTCAGGCCAAAGTTGACCTGGCCGATCGTCATCGTCGTCGCGCGTGCGGCGGCCTGCGTGATGCGCGGAAAGTCACGGCCTTCCAGAATCAACTCGGCGCGGCCTTGCCAGCCGCTGATCTTGCCGTCGCGGTTGTAGCTCGGGTGCACGTTGAAGTCGCCCGTGCGCACGTCCATCTGGCCCGGCTGGGCGCTGGTCTTGACCTGCGCCAGCGCCGCATCGAGCGCCTTGCGCAGTTCCGCCTGCACGCCGGCGGCATCGGCGCCTTCGCGTGAGGTGGTGAGCGACAGCGTCAGCAGATCCTGCTGTACCTCGACCTGGCCATTGGCAGACAACTGCAACACGTTTTGCGGCGGGGCAATGGTCATGGCGGCGGGTGTGGCGAGGGGTTGGGCGTGCGCGGCAGCGGCGGTCAGCATCAGTGCGCAAAGCGCGCCGGCGGCGGGACGGAAAACACGTGCATTCATAGGAGGAAAAACAGCCTTCTTGTGCGCCAGGGCGGCGCGGGGCGTCATGATGGCACGGGTGCCACACGGGCGCTGTCGGACAAAAACGAAACCGCTGCAAGCCTTTCAAGCCGCGAAGGCTGCTGCCGCTTCAGCGCTGGCCGAGGTGCGTGTTGCGCAGCTGCGTTTCGCCGTCCAGCCGTATCGATGCACGACGGATCTGCTCGCGCAACTGCTGGCGTTCCTCTGCGCTCAGGCGCCGATCCTGCGCCGCCGCGCCGTCGCGTTGGCGGTGCATCGCATCCACGGCCTGCCACAGCGGGCTGCGCGCGGCCATGGCGTCCACGCCGCCGGCCTGCGCGTTGATGCCCGGCCCCATTTCGGACGATTCGCCGCTGGCCTGCGCCCACGCGGCAAGCGGCAGGGCCAGCACGCCCACACCCAGCCACATCAATGTCAATCTATTCCTGTCCATGTCAAGCCGACCATCGCACAGCTTGAGGTGAGCGTCCTTCAGAGAGCACCAAGCTGGGGCAACAGATGTAACAGCCTGAAAAACCGCGCGGGTAAACCCGGGTTCAATGATGCTTCGAGGCCACAATGCCTCTGTTACAAATAGGACCGAAGGGTTTTGATGAATCAGGCAAGCAACCGAACCGACAAGATCGTCGTCGTGGATGACGATGCGCGCATCCGCGACCTGCTGCGCCGTTACCTGGCGCAAGAGGGTTTCGAAGTCATCGTGGCCGAGGACGCCAAGGCGCTGTCGCGCATCATGCTGCGCGACACCATCGACCTGATCGTGCTCGACCTCATGATGCCGGGCGAAGACGGTTTGTCGGTCTGCCGTCGCCTGCGCGCCGCGGGCGACAAGACGCCCATCATCATGCTCACCGCCAAGGGCGAGGACGTGGACCGCATCGTCGGCCTGGAAGTGGGCGCCGACGATTACCTGGGCAAGCCGTTCAACCCGCGCGAATTGCTGGCCCGCGTGCACGCCGTGCTGCGCCGCCGCCCGCCGCAAGAGGCGCCCGGCGCGCCGTCGGCCGAGAACGAGTCGGTCGGCTTCGGCCCCTTCGCCTTCGATCTGGGTGCGCGCACGCTGCACAAGAACGGCGAAGAGATTCCACTCACCACCGGCGAATTCGCCATGCTGAAGGCGTTGGTGCGCCACCCGCGCCAGCCGCTGTCGCGCGAAAAGCTCGCCCAACTGGCGCGCGGGCGCGAGTTCGAGCCGTTCGACCGCAGCCTGGACGTGCAGATCTCGCGCCTGCGCAAGCTGATCGAGCAGGACGCCGCCAGCCCGCGCTACATCCAGACCGTGTGGGGCGTGGGCTACGTCTTCGTGCCGGACGGCACCAGCTAGCACCCATGCGCCGCCGCGCCGACGCCCGCCTGCGCGGGCCACGCCCATGAGCGCGGCCACGCAACCGCCGGAGGGCGTCGATTCCTTTCTGCCGCTGCGCGACGCGGTGACGCAGCCCGATGCGCTGTCCGACTCGATGAACGCGCCGCTGGGCGGCGCTGCGGCGCGTCGCCGCCCGTTCGGCATCAGCCTGTTCTGGCGCACCTTCCTGCTTCTGTCGCTGCTGCTGCTGGGCAGCTCGATCGGCTGGTACCAGATGTTCCGCACGCTCGAATACGAGCCGCGCGTGATCGACAACGCACGCCAGATCGCCTCGCTGGTCAACCTCTCGCGCGCGGCGCTGGTGCACTCGGATGCCATCGCGCGCGTCTCTCTCATCAAGACGCTGGCCGAGCAGGAAAAGGTGCGCATCGCCCCGCGCGAGCCGGGCGACAAGTTCGACCTGTTCAACCAGACCGAACTGGAGCGCCGCATGAGCGCCGAGATCGTGTCGCGCCTGGGCCCCGGCACCGTGGTGGCCAGCCGCGTCAACAACGAACCGGGGCTGTGGGTCGGCTTCTCGATCGAGGGCGATTCGTACTGGCTGCTGACCGAGCGCTCGCGCATCGGTGCGCTGCTGGGCGGCAGCGCCTGGCTGCTGTGGCTGGCGTCGCTGGGTGCCGTGTCGCTGGTGGGCGCCGCGCTGCTGGCGCGCGTCATCAACCGGCCACTGCGGCAGCTGTCGATTGCCGCCGGCCGCGTGCGCGAGGGCGACTACCTGCAGGGCCGGCTCGATGAATCGGCGCGCTCCAGCGAGATCCGCGAAGTCAACATCGGTTTCAACCGCATGGCCGACCAGCTCTCAAAAATAGAGCAGGATCGCGCCGAGATGCTGGCCGGCATCTCGCACGACCTGCGCACGCCGCTGGCACGCCTTCGGCTTGAAACCGAGATGAGCGTGCCCGATGCCGAGGCGCGCGAACACATGGTGGCCGACATCGCGCAGGTCGACACCATCATCGACAAGTTCCTCGACTACGCGCGACCCGACCACGTCCAGCTGCTGCCCTTGCCGCTGGCCGAACTGGTGCAGATCGCGGCGATGCCCTTCACGGTGCGCGACGACATGCAGGTGCAGATCGACGTCCCGCCCGAGCTGCGCGTGCTGGGCGACGAGGTGGAGCTGTCGCGCGTGCTGGGCAACCTGCTGGAGAACGCGCGCCGCTACGGCCAGAGCACGGACAGCGGCATCACGCGCGTGCGCATCGCCGCCACCGCGCGCGACCAATGGGTCACGCTGCGCGTGCGCGACCATGGCCCCGGCGTGTCGCCCGACCTGCTGCCCAATCTGACGCGCCCCTTCTTCCGTGGCGACACCGCGCGCACCTCGGCCACCGGCGCCGGCCTGGGGCTCGCCATTGTGGCCAAGATGGTGCACAACATGGGCGGCGCGCTGGAGCTGGCCAACAGCCCAAGCGGTGGCCTGATGGCCGTCATCCGCCTGCAGCAGGCCACTGAGTCGCGGCAGGGTTCGCTGCTGAAAAAGCGGCGCTGAAATCCGCCGAAAAATTGATTAAATACGGCCCCAGCGCTTGCAGCATCTGCGCAAGCAGCTACTGAAAGATGAGCACGACGGCGCGCGCCTCGATGCTCGCGCCCTGCCCCACTGGCCCCAGTTTTTCAGCCGTCTTGGCCTTGATGTTGACCTGGGCCTGAGCCACACCCAGCGCGTCGGCGATGCGCGCGCGCATGGCGCCGATGTGCGGGGCCAGTCGCGGCGCCTGCGCGATGACCGTGCTGTCGACGTTGCCGATGCGCCAACCCGAAGCGGCCACGCGGCGCACGCCTTCAGCCAGCAGAGCATGCGAATCGGCACCGGCAAAGCGATCGTCGGTGTCGGGAAAATGCGTGCCAATGTCGCCCAGCCCCGCCGCGCCCAGCAGCGCATCGGTGATGGCGTGCAGCAGCACGTCGGCATCGGAATGACCCAGCAGACCGTGCGTGTGCGGGATGGTGACGCCGCCAATCACCAGCGGCCGGCCGGGCACCAGGGCGTGCACGTCCCAGCCTTCGCCGATGCGGAAAGGGGGCAGGGTTGCTTGGTTGGCGGTCATGCGTTTCGTGAGTTCAATATGGCTTCGGCCAGCGCGAAGTCTTCGGGGTAGGTGACCTTGAAGTTCTGCGCGCTGCCGCGCACCAGCAGCGGCGCATGGCCGGCCGCTTCCATGGCGATGGCCTCGTCGGTGATGCCGGCAAAGGCGCTGGCCGCGTGCGCCGCGTACGCATCTCGCAGCGCCCCGATGCGGAACATCTGCGGCGTTTGCGCCAGCCATTTGCCTTCGCGGTCGATGGTGGCATCCACGCGGCCATCGGCACCCGCGTGCTTGAGCGTGTCGGACAGCGGCAGCGCCAACAGGCCTCCCACGCCATCGGGCAGGCAGGCGTCAATCAACGCGTCGATCTGCGCCGGCGTGACCAGGCAGCGCGCGGCGTCGTGCACCAGCACCCAGTCGGACGGCGCGGCGCCGTTGGCCAGCAAGTGATTCAAGCCATTGAAAACGCTCTCAGCGCGCGTCACTCCACCGCAGGCAGCTATTGAAAACGCAGCATTCGATGTGCGCAACGTGTCATCCCCCGGCGACACCACCACCCACACCTGCGCAATGCGCTTCACTTGGGCAAACGCTGCAAGCGTGTGCCGCACCATGGGCTGACCCGCTATCGGTTGATATTGTTTCGGCAAGGCAGTGCCGGCGCGCGAACCGCTGCCCGCGCAGGGCAGCAGGGCGTGGCAGCGAACGGGTGGTGCAGGCGAAGGCATCGGCGCCGCCATTGTAGTGAGCCGCGGGTGCCGATGGACTCCGTTTTCAATAGCTGCTCGCGCTTGCCAGACCAGCGCGAACGGCCGATTTGATTCAAGCTTCCGTCGATTGAAGCAAGGCCCACACCCGCCCCGGCGACAGCGGCATTTGCAAGCGCGGCGCCAAGTCAGCGCGACCGCCGCGCACCAGCGCATCCGCTACGGCGTTGACGATGCTGGGCGTGGCGCCGATGGTGCCGAGTTCGCCGACGCCCTTCACGCCCAGCGGGTTGTTGGTGCACGGGGTGGATTCGTCCATCTCGGTCTTGAACATGGTCCGCATGTCGAGGGCGCGCGGGGCGGCGTAGTCCATCAGGCTGCCGGTCAGCAACTGGCCGCTGTCGTCGTAGACGATTTGCTCGGTCAGCGCCTGGCCGATGCCTTGCACCGCGCCGCCGTCGAGCTGGCCGCGCACGATCATGGGGTTGACCACGCGGCCGACGTCGTTGACGGACGCATAGGCCACGATGGCGATGGCACCGGTCGCGGGGTCGAGTTCGACCTCGCTGATGTGGCAGCCGTTGGGCCAGGTCGGGCCCGCGACGGTGTGCGTGTGGTCGACAAAGATGTGGCCGCCGTCTTGCTTTGCCGCCAGCTCGAACAGGCCGATGGCGTGGTCGGTGCCGCTGACGACAAAGCGCGCGGCTTCGTAGCGGATGTCTTCCGGCGCCGCTTCCAGTGCCTGCGCCGCCAGCTGCTTTGCTTCTTCGATCGTCTTGTCGGCGCCCGAGCGCATGGCCGAGCCGCCGGTGAAGAGCGAACGCGAGCCGGCGCTGCCAAAGCCGTTGCCGCGATCCGTGTCGCCCAGCACCACGCGCACCTGTTCAATCGGCACACCAAACGCATCCACGACGAGCTGCGCCAGCGAGGTGGCGATGCCCTGGCCCATCTGGTTGACGGCGCTGTAGACCTCGATGATGCCGTCGGCCTGCACGTCCACCGTCACGCGCTCCTCGAACACGTTGCCGCCCGTCCACTCCAGAAACGTCGCGACGCCCAGCCCGCGCCACAGGCCACGCGCTCTCGATTGCGCAGCACGCGCTTCAAAGCCTGCCCAGTCGGCCAGCGGCAGCGCCTGATCCATCACATGCTCGAAGCGGCCCACGTCGTAGGTCTGGCCCATGGGGTTGGTGTACGGCATCTGCTCGGGGCGGATGAAGTTGCGTCGACGCAATTCGATGCGGTCGTTGCCCGTCTGCCGCGCGGCTTCGTCCATCAGCCGCTCGATGTTGAAGATCGCCTCGGGCCGGCCGGCGCCGCGATACGCACCGGTGGGCGCCTGATTCGTCAGCACGGCTTTGAAATGAAAGTCGATCACCGGCACGTGGTACACGCTGGTCTGCACCCAGGGGCCTATCAGCAACTGAATCGCCACGCCGGTGCCCGTGGGGTAGGCGCCCACGTTGGCGTGCGAGTGCACGCGCAGCGCGAGGATTTTGCCGCCCGCGTCCAGCGCCAGTTCGGCGTGCGCCTGCACGTCGCGCCCGTGCGTGGTGCTGAGAAATTCCTCGCCGCGCTCGCCCACCCAGCGCACGGGCTTGGCCGTGGCGCGCGCGGCCCAGGCGATGACCACGTCTTCGGGATACGAGCCGGTCTTCATGCCAAAGCCGCCGCCCACGTCGCCCACGCGCACGCGCACGTCCTCGGGCTTGAGCGCCAGCGCGGTGGCGATGGCGCCGCGCACGGCCGTGGGCATTTGCGAGCTGGCGTGCACGTCGAGCCGCGCGCCATCCCACGCGGCGCGCAGCGCACGCGGCTCCAGCGTGAGCGCGGCCAGGCGCTGGTGCGTTATGTTCAGCTTGACGATGTGCGCAGCCTGGTCGAATGCCGCCTGCGCGGCCGCTGCGTCGCCGTGGCGCGCCTCGCAGGCAATGTTGTCGGGCGCGGCCTCGGTCACCGCCGCGTCGGCCGCCAGCGCCGCGGCCAGCGTGGGCACGGCGGGCAACTCGTGGTAATCGACCACCACGCTGTCGGCCGCGTCCTTGGCTTGCTGCAGCGTGTCGGCCACCACGGCGACCACCGCCTCGCCCACGTAGCGCACCGCCTCGTGCGCCAGCGCGCGGCGCACGGGCGATGCGCAGTCGCTGCCGTCGGCACGCTTGAAGCCGGCACCCGTCGGCAGCGGCGGCACGGCGGCCAGGTCGGCCCCAGTGAGGACGGCGCGCACGCCGGGCATGGCGCGCGCGGCCTCGGCGTCCACGCCCTTGATGGCCGCGTGCGCATAGGGCGAACGCACGAAGACCAGCCGGCCATCGCCCGGCTCACCCAGGTCGTCGGTGTAGCGGCCCTGGCCGCGCAGCAGCGCATCGTCTTCCAGCCGCCTGACGGCCTGGCCGCTGCCGAAACGCGGCGGGTTCAAAGGGGACGTGGCATCGCTCATGGGGCGCTCCGGCAAATCGGGGTGGTGGGTGGCAGAAACTATAGACGGCTTGCCGATGCAGCGCCCGGCGCTTTTATTTTGATAGCTGCCAGCGCTTGCCAGACAAGCGCTGGCGGCCAAAAATGCTTGAAACACGGTGGACGTAAAATAAGCGCCACACCCCCTTCCACGCTGGCCGGGGGTTTTTGTCGTTTCTGCCGCCTTCGGATTTCTTTCATGGATTTGCCCAAACTCATCCCTGGCAAGCGCCACGCCCTGCCGCGCCCGCCCGCGTCAAGCGACGCGCTTTTGTTGGCGCAACTGGCCGAACGCGAAGCCGGCCAGAAAAAGCTCACCGCCATCGTCACCGCCGACGCGGGCGACGCACGGCGCTTGATGGACGAGATGGGCTTCTTCGCGCCCGGCCTGCGCAGCGTGATGTTTCCCGACTGGGAGACGCTGCCCTACGACACCTTCAGCCCGCACCAGGACTTGATCAGCGAGCGGCTGGCCACGCTGTGGACGATTCGCCAGCAGCAGGCGGACGTGGTGCTTATCCCCGCCACCACGGCGCTGTACCGGCTGGCGCCGCCCGGCTTCATGGCGGGCTACACGTTTCACTTCAAGCAAGGGCAGAAGCTGGACGAAGCGGCGCTGAAAAGCCAACTCACGCTGGCCGGCTACACGCACGTCACGCAGGTGGTCAGCCCGGGCGAGTACGCGGTGCGCGGCGGGCTGATCGACCTGTTCCCCATGGGCAGCACCCTGCCCTACCGAGTGGATTTGTTCGACGACGAGATCGACTCGATCCGCACCTTCGACGCCGACAGCCAGCGCAGCCTGTACCCGGTGCCCGAAGTGCGCCTGCTGCCCGGCCGCGAATTCCCCATGGACGAGCCGGCGCGCGCCAAGTTTCGCCACCGCTGGCGCGAGCTGCTGGAGGGCGACCCCACCAAGAGCCGCATCTACAAGGACATGGGCAACGGCGTCGCCACCGCTGGCATCGAGTACTACCTGCCGCTGTTCTTTGACGACACGGCGACGGTGTTCGACTACCTGGGCACCGACGCCACGCTGGTGCTGCACGGCGATCTGGAGGGCGCGTTTCAGCAGTTCGCGCAAGACACGCGCGAGCGCTATCGGCTGGCGCAGGGCGACCCGGCGCGCCCGGTGTTGCCGCCCGAGGCGTTGTTTCTGGACGCCGAGCAGTTCTACCTGCAGGCCAAGCCGCACGCGCAACTGGCGCTGAGGCCGGCCGTGGCAGACATCGCAGAAAGCGCCTTCGCGCAGAAGCTGCCCGAGCTGACCGTGGTGCGCGGTGCCGACGATCCGCTCTCGCGCCTGCAAGCCCACCTGCGCGCCAGCCCGCAGCGTGCGCTGGTGCTGGCCGAAAGCGATGGCCGGCGCGAGAGCCTGCTGGACTTTTTGCGCGCCTCGGGGCTCAACCCGCCGGCCTTCGATTCGCTGGCCGAGTTTCAGGCCAGCGACGAACCCATCGGCATCGCCACCGCCGCCGTGGCGCAGGGCTTTGCCTGGCTGGAGCAAGGCATCGACTTCGTCACCGAGACCGAGCTGTTTGCCCAAGGCGCCACCACGCGCCGGCGCCGCAAGCAGGAGCAAGTGAGCGATGTCGAGGCGCTGATCAAGGACCTGTCGGAGCTGAACGTGGGCGACCCGGTGGTGCACGCGCAGCACGGCATCGGCCGCTATCGCGGCCTCGTCGAGATGGACATGGGCGCCAAAAACCCCGACGGCTCGCCGGCTTGCCAAGAATTTCTGCACCTTGAATACGCCGCCGACGCCGTGCTGTACGTGCCGGTGTCGCAACTGCACTTGATCGGCCGCTACACCGGCGTCAGCGCCGACGAAGCGCCGCTGCACAAGCTCGGCAGCGGCCAGTGGGAAAAAGCCAAGCGCAAGGCGGCCGAGCAAATCCGCGATGCGGCGGCCGAGCTGCTCAACATCTACGCCCGCCGCGCCGCGCGCGAAGGCCACCCGTTCCGCTACAGCCCGCACGACTACGAACAGTTCGCGGCCGACTTCGGCTTTGAAGAAACCGCCGACCAGCAAGCGGCCATCCACGCCGTGGTGCAGGACATGATCAGCCCGCAGCCGATGGACCGTCTGGTGTGCGGCGATGTGGGCTTTGGCAAGACCGAAGTCGCCTTGCGCGCGGCCTTTGTGGCCGTCACCGGGGGCAAGCAGGTGGCCTTTCTGGCGCCCACCACTCTGTTGGCCGAGCAGCATTACCGGACACTGGTCGACCGCTTTGCCAAGTGGCCGGTGAAGGTGGCCGAGATGAGCCGCTTTCGCAGCACCAAGGAAATCAACGCGGCGCTGAAAGGCGTGGCCGATGGCAGCGTCGACATCGTGGTCGGCACGCACAAGTTGCTGAGCGAGAAAACGCAGTTCAAGAACCTGGGCCTGCTCATCATCGACGAAGAGCACCGCTTTGGCGTGCGCCACAAGGAGCAGATGAAGCAGTTCCGCGCCGAGGTGGA